>CAMYMX010000001.1 GCA_947259605.1 uncultured Polyangiaceae bacterium
TGATTCGCCCTGAACGCTTCGGCGAGCCCAAGCAATCGTTTCAAGCCGAAGCGCTACCTGTATGGGAGCTCGGTCCCGGCGAGGTTCTGGTGCAGGTCATGGCTGCCGGCGTGAACTTCAACGGCATCTGGGCCGGGCTTGGCCAGCCGGTCAACATCCTCAAGAGCCACGGGCTGGACTTCCACATCGCCGGCTCCGATGCTTCCGGCGTGGTCTGGGCGGTTGGACCGGGGGTGGACGACCACAAGGTCGGCGACGAGGTGGTGCTCCATTGCAACCATCTGGTGTACCCGGGCACCAACGATCTCCAAACGATTTGGGGCTACGAGACACCCGACGGCTCCTTTGCGCAGTTCACGAAGGTGCAGGGGCAACAGGTCCTACCCAAACCGCCGCAGCTCAGCTGGGAAGAGGCCGCCAGCTACGGACTCACGTATTACACGGCGCACCGAATGCTCATCGACCGCGCCAAGATCCAGCCTGGCGAGGACGTCCTGATCTGGGGCGCCGGCGGCGGCCTCGGCGTCTTCGCGGTGCAGCTCTGTGCGGTCGCGGGCGCACGCGCCATCGCAGTGGTGTCGAGCGATGACAAGGCCGAGCTCTGCATGCAGCTCGGGGCTCACGGCGTGATTAACCGCAGGGAGTTCCCGGGCGTTCAGTACAAGGACAACATGACCCCGGAGGAACAGAAAGCGCATAGCGCCGACCTCAAGGGCTTCGGCAAGCGTATTTGGGAGATTCTCGGGGAACGAAAGGGTCCCGAAGTGGTCTTCGAGCACGTCGGCAAGGCCACCTTCCCTGCTAGTGTGTTTCTCGCGGCGAAGTTCGGCCGCATCGTGATCTGTGGCGCAACCACAGGCTACAACCTCAACTTCGACGTGCGTCACCTCTGGATGCGCCAAAAGCAGATCATCGGTTCGCACTTCGCGGATGCCGACTCCGCGAGCCGGGCCAATCGCCTCGTCATTCAGGGCAAGATCAAGCCTGTGATGACGCGCCTGTTCACTTGGGAAGAGATTCCCGAGGCGCACCAGCTCATGTATGAGAACAAGCTTCACGGTACCGTTTCCTGCCTCGTCGGCGCGCCACGGCCCGGACTCAAAAACCTCGAAGAAACCCGCGCCGCGATCGCGAACGGTTAGGAGAAGTTCATGCAGAAAGTCATCGAAGCCATCGAGGCCGTCTACCAGCGCGCGCACGATCACGTCAAAGCGCTCGTCTTCGAAGGGGATCGAATCAGCGCGAAGAAGCTCAACGCCCACCAACTGGCCGCGCACGCCGTCGCGTACCTGGCCACCGAGCTCGAAGCCTGCCGTCAGTTGGCCGCTTGGGCCGACCGAGTCGGGGGTGAATACGAGGGTAAGGTGGCGCGCGCGTACATCGGGGAGGTCGCGCGTTCGATCGTCGGGGGTGTCGATCTCGGCGCCTGCGAAAACATCAGCCTCAGCGAGGTCGGTATCAGCGAGGGCGACCTGCGCGAAACGCTGCTTCGGCCCGAAGTCACCGGGTTTTCTGAAGAGCACGCCAGTGGCCAAGTCTACCTGGAGCTCGCGGCGCACGCGCGGGACCACGGCTTCCCGAATCGTGGCTTCGGCGATGAGATGCTCGACGAGATTCGCTCGCAGTTCTCGAAGTTCGTGGACGCCGCCGTCATTCCAAAGGCACAGGACATCCACCGCAACGACGTCTTGATTCCGATGGACATCCTCGATCAGATGAGCGAGCTCGGCGTGTTCGGGCTCACGATTCCCGAAGAGTACGGCGGCCTCGGGATGACCAAAGTCGCGATGTGCGTCGTCACCGAGGAGCTCTCGCGCGGCTACATCGGCGTAGGCTCCCTTGGGACACGTGCCGAAATCGCAGCCGAGCTCATCCTCTGCGGCGGAACCGAAGAGCAAAAACAAAAGTGGCTGCCAAAGATCTCCGCCGGTGAGGTTCTGTCCACCGCGGTCTTCACCGAGCCGAATACCGGCTCGGACCTCGCCCACCTCGGAACGCGCGCGGTCAAGCAGGCAGACGGAAGCTACGTCGTCAACGGCGCGAAAACCTGGATCACCCATGCAGTGCGGGCCGACCTGATGACCTTGCTGGCACGAACGAACTCGGATGAACCCGGATACAAGGGGCTCTCGATGTTCCTCGCGGAGAAGACACGCTTGACAGGCGAAGACGGCGAGCCCGAGTTCGTCGACGAGGGGCTCACCGGCACCGAGATCAAAGTGCTCGGCTACCGCGGCATGAAGGAATACGAGCTGAGCTTCGAAGGCTTCCAGGTGCCCGCCGACTCATTACTCGGCGGCGAGGAGGGCGCCGGCTTCAAGCAGCTGATGCAAACGTTCGAGAGCGCCCGCATTCAGACGGCTGCACGCGGCGTCGGGCTCGCCCAAGCGGCGCTCGAAGACGCCATCCTGTACGCCACCGAGCGCGAGCAGTTCGGTGGGCCCATCTTCCAGTTCCCGCGCGTCGCGCGCAAGATCGGCCGCATGGTCTGTCGCATCGAAGCCGGCCGCCAGCTCACCTACTTCAGCGCACGTGAGAAGGACCAAGAGAAGCGCTGCGACCTCGAAGCAGGCATGGCCAAGCTCTTGGCGACTCGCTGTGCGTGGGAGTCGTCCGACGCCAACGTTCAGATTCACGGCGGAAACGGCTACGCTGAGGAGTACACCGCTTCCCGGCTCCTGGTCGATTCCAGAGTGCTCAGCATCTTCGAGGGCGCCAACGAGATCCAAGCGCACGTCGTCGCGCGACGGCTCCTCGAAAGCTGACGCGCGCCGCCAAAGCGGCCATACTGGCCCGGCATGAAGCCTGATCGCATCGGCGAGGGGCGAAGGCTCGTACGCATCGCCTTTGCCATGTTGCTCGCTGTGCAGGTCTTTTTGGCCGTGTGGGGGATCGCCGATCAATGGACGCGAGGCCACAACGGCTGGAACGGTGCCGCGTACCACAACGCCGCTCGGAACACCTTGCGCTGGAACGTGCTTTTCCCGCTCCAGTATGACACGGCCAACGTACCGCCGAGCAAGGACCAACTCTACACCCACCACCCGCTTGCACTACACTTGCACAACGTCGTCAGTGTGAAGCTGTTTGGGGACCGTGAGGTGTCGATCCGGCTGGTAGCGGGCTTCTGGAGCGTGGCGATCGTCTGCATGCTCTTCGCCGTAGTGAGACGACTCTGGGACGACGCCCATGCCCTCGCTGCGTCGGCAATCTATGTCGCGCTTCCGATCAACGCGATCTATACGAACATGGCCAACAACTCGGCCGGCTTCATTTTCTGGATCCTGCTGACGCTCTATCTCTACATCAGAGCCAGCCGCACCCTGCCCTGGTCATGGACAGCCTTCACGGCGTTCCTTGCTTCCTTCGGCATGGCCGCCATCTGGGACTGGCCGGCCTACTACATTGCGTTCTGCATTGCCCTACACTGGGCATGGTCCCTCTATCGGCCCGGGAGTGGCGTGCCCGCACGGGGGTCAACGACGCAACTCGGGATGTTCTGCTTCTGGGTGTTGGCGTTGTTCGTGGGGCACTTCGTGTTGGTCGAAGTGCTCACCGGAAATCTCGATGAGCTGAGGGGGACGTTCAACGCTCGGCGTGCCCTCTCCTGGACTCGGTTTCGAACGCATTTGCTAGTCGTGCCAGAGCTCATGTTCACGGCGCCCGTGCTCGGGCTTTGTCTCGCCTGGGTCGCGTTCTGGCTTCGGCGAGTCGTTCGGAGCGAGGCAAAGCCCCGCGATTTGCTCCCGGTCGCGTTTTTCTTCGCAGGCATGGTTCACTATTGGACCTTTCGCTGGAGCGCAATCGTTCATTCCTACTGGGCCTGGACGATGCTTCCAGCCGTCGCGATCGCTGTCACGACCTCGCTCTTCGAAACGGCACGCTTGATTCGCACGCGCGCGGGGCAATTGGCGAGCCTCAGCGTTCTGCTCCTCCTGGTTCCTTTGGCGATCCGGGACGTTCAACTCGTCCCCACGGGCCGCTACGTCGGCGGCTCAATGTGGTTCTTCACTTCGGTGCGAGGCACGATCGATCAATTCGACTCGGGCCGGCCCGAGCTCCGCTTTGCGAGGCGGGTCAAGGCCTGGACCGATCGGAGCACCGGCGTCCAACTTCATACGAGCCTGAAGCAGTTTCGGCTCGAGCCGCGTTTCGACATTACCCTCGACCGCGTGACCCACCGCTGGTCACAGAACCCACGAACCGAGATCTCCAACGAACAGGGAGCGACCGGCTGGGTCTTTGTCGCCGCCGTCGACGCCTTTTCGGAGGAGGAACGGGCTGGGTTCGCTTCGCGTCATCCGTATCGGCAGTACGGCGACTACTTCATGTTGGACCTGCGGCGCGAGGCCCGCGACATCGAAGTCTGGGGCCTGACGCCGGTTCAGTTCAGTCCTCGGTGGCGCCTGTTGCACACCGCGTTCGAGCCACCCATGAGAGCGACGCGAATGATTGGGGCCGAACAGTCCCTCGACCAAAAGGTGGCGGAGCTCGATGCCCCCTAAGCCCTTTGACTCGATTCTGATGCTCTGGTCGGGGGCCTACCTGGGCGCTGTCTTCTTCTTGGTGGCAGGTCTCCTTCCGCAGGGCACCGTTTCGATCGGCCTGCTCGCGCAGCTGTCTTGGCTCGCGGTCGTCGGCTCGATACCCACCACCCTCGCTCTCGCCGCAGCGTCACGGGTGGCGAGTGGGACGCGTCCCATCATCGTCGCGTCAACCCTCGTGTTGGTTGCGCTGACCATGGCTGTCGGCTGGGAACACGTCGACTTTCTGCTCTCCGGACCACGGTGGCTCGATCATCCTCGCCGCCCGCTGCTGCAAGTTGCGATGCTGTCCGTGCTGGGCCTGCTCGCTGGAGCCGGCTGGCTTTGGTTGATTCTGGGGATTCGAGTTCGGAGGCCTGCACAGCAGGCGACCTGGATCGCCTTCAGCATCGTTGCGGTCGGCCTGCTCACCGCCGCGATCGTGCGCTACCGGGCCTACGACTACTCGATCGCCCAGCTCGTCTTCCCAGCCGGGCTCCTGAGCGGCGCAATTCTTTACCTCATCATTCGAAATTCGCCGCGCCGAATCATTGCCGTAGGCTTGGCCGCGGTCTGCCTACTTTTCGGCGTCGGCTCGCGCTTCGCGCCCGCTCTCGTGACGACCGGCCAACGGGAGGTGATCGCGCAGAGCCGGGCCGGTGCTCTGGCGACCCTGTACGTGCTGCCTCACGTGAGCCAAGGGACGGGCCTTCAGCACAGCGGAGCGGGTTGCCCAGAGCCGAAACCTATCCTCGAGACTTCGCCGATCGGCATACTGCCCGACGGGCGACGGAACGTGATCCTGATCACCGTCGATGCCCTGCGGAAAGACGTCGTGGGGCGGGTGCGAGATGGACGCCCGGTCACTCCCCAACTGTCGAAACTAGCGACGAATGGCGTGTCTTTCGTCAATGCGACGTCGACGTATCCGGCGACCCTCTTCGCCGTGGGCAGCGCGTTTACAGGACTTAGCCCGGCAGAGCTCTACCTCTCGCCGTCCTTGCCCGAAACGATCTTCACGCGCTCCCGCGCCCACATCGACCAGCAGATCGCGGTCCTTCCGGATGTGACTTGGTTTCGTCTCCCGATCGTGCGGCAGTTTCTCGCCCCCGGTGTCGAAACCAAATTCGCGGCCACCGACGCAGACGCGACCGATGCGCTCGTCGCCCGCCTCCGCCAAGCGCGTCAAGACGACGCGTCGGTGATGGCCTGGGTGCACTACTACGCTCCACACGACCCCTACGAGTCACACGCTGGATTCGCCTTCGGAGACGGAAAGAGAAACGCTTACCTCAGCGAGGTCGCCTACTTCGATCGGGAGCTCGGCCGCTTGATGGGCTACTTGGAAGCGGACCGCTGGCTCGAAGACAGTCTGGTGATCTTCTTTTCGGATCACGGTGAAGCACTGGGCGAAAGATCTTACTGGGGGCATCACGTGTACTTGAACGGCTGGATGGTGGACGTGCCGCTGGTGCTCTGGCACTCGGCCTTCGCGCCCTCCGAGCCCCGCGTCGGTGTCAGCCTCGCCGATGTCGCGCCGAGCGTCCTTCATTTCCTCGGGCTGCCGCTGCCGTCCGACATCGCAGCGCGGAGTCTATTCACGCTCGATCCGGAGCTGCCTAACCGTGCGTCGTTTTCCGAAGCCTTTCCAGTCCGCGGCCGAGAGCTTTTTGATAGTTTTTGCCTCCCTGCCCTCGACGATGCGACAATTCGCGAGCGACTCCGGAGCATTCGCGTGTCTAGCAAGGGGTACGAGCCCAAGGGCGCCGTCAGCCTCGATGGGTACCGGCTCATCCATCATCGCGGCGCGGACGAGGCGTTCTTTTTCGACCTTGAAAGCAATCCGGGCGAGGACCCCGGCCTTCAAACGGCCAATTCGGAAGCTCGCCGAAAGCTCGAAGCCGAGCTGGATAGTTGGGAGCAAGCGCAGCTGAGACGCATCCAGTGCCGGCTGCAGCTCAGCGGGGATCGGGTGAAGACACCTCGTCCTCAATGACGACCGCCCCATCGGAAGTCACATCACCGGCGATCATCGAGAGCCGGGCGTCGTGGAAACGAATCGTCGCTCCTTCACCGGCAACCGTCGTCGCATAGAGTTGCACCACCAGATGGCTGCCATCTTGTGGCACACCGATCTCGTAGCTCAACCGCCAGCGTTCGCCGCCTCGAAGCTCGAAGGCCTTTCGCTGGAATTTCAGACGGTCATCGAGGAATACGTCTTGATGGAGCGCAACCGCCGATTGTTCGCCGAAGATTTCGAGATCCAGATCGACGCGCAGGGTCGTGCCGCCGGGAACCCGGAGATACTGACCGCCGAGGAGCAGCTTCTTGCCATCGACAGCTGGCACCGATACACGCTCCGCGACGAGAAGGTCGATCGCCCCAGCCCGCGTCATGTCGGCATGGCCCGAGCGGGAGAGACGGGCCACCTCGGTGAGCAGCTGCCGCGCTCGCTCCGGAGCCGGCTCGCGCTCGCGATTCGGACCGAAGGGCAAACCCGCCAGGGGGACCGAGCGCGAACAACTCTGAAACGATTCGTTGCATACCACCGCGCTCCCGGAGGGCTCGAACATCATCGCGGTCCGGGCATAGGTGTTCCCTGAAAAGACCGGACGCGGCGACTCGTAGTCCCGGAACCAGCTCCGCCCGACGAAACCCTGCGCCTGATGCTGCAAGCCGAGGAGGTCGGTGACCGAAAGCGCGGTGTCGACGTGCGCGTAGAGGGTGTTGACGCGTTTCGGCATTGGCTCCGGAAGCATGACGATGGCGAACGACCAACTCTGGGAGAGCAGCCGCTCCGTGGCGCTCGCAGCCTGCGCCAGCCCAGTCGATTCATCCGAGGTGATGACCACGACCGTGTCGTCTAGTACCCCGCGCCGATCGAGGTCTCCGAGAAAATCCGCAAGCGCATCGTCGGCCCACCGAAATGCGCGCTCTTGCCTGGTCCGAGCGCGTTCGGCCGTCGCGGTGTCGGGAATGGTAAACGGGTGGTGCGTACCGACCGTCAAGAGCGTCGCGAAGAACGGCCGCTCCGCCTCGTGAAGCTCGATCACGCGCGCCAGTGACTGCTCGAAGAACGCCTTATCGTCGACGCCCCAGTCGGTTCGCGCATAGCTCCGCTCGAAATAGGGGTCGCCGATGAGCTCCTCGAAGCCGGCCTTTTTCATGAACTGGTCCTTGAGCATGAAACCGAGGGGCGCCGATTGAATGTAAGCGGTCGCGTATCCCTGTTCCCGAAAGACCTCTGGAAGACAGCGGCGCGCCGCGGCGTAGACCTGCTCGCTCATCTTGGACTGGTCGCTGAGAAGCTTCGGGTAGTCCCCGCAAAGGATTGCGTACTCCCCGCGGTTGGTCTGCCGCTGATGCGAAACCATGTGCGTGAACAAAACGTGCCGACGAGCGATCGCGTCGAGCTTGGGCATCTCGATGCTGCTCCGGACACCTTCGGCGGCCGCGACCGAAGGCAGGTGCGCGCCTGACGCAGCTTCGATCAGAATCAAGAGTACGTTTGGCCGGTTGGACAGCGGCCCCACCCAGCGCGAGCCGTCGAGATTGCCGCGGAACACCTCTCGCACCTCGGCGCTGATCGCGACTCGGAAGGGGCGCACCGAAGGCGGAAAGATCCCGAGATTGGCCTGAATCGCGTGGCGTTCGCGCCACTCGTCGTGCGTGTACGAAGTCGGGATGGCCACTTGCCCGAACACGGAAGCCGCGAACCCGAGGCCCCACCATCGCCACCATAGCGAGGCAGGACGTCGCGCCCAAACCGCCCCAAGGACCGCGAGGGCCGTGATCGACAGGACCAGCAGGGGGTGGCGTGCGTGCCGGACCGAGCCACCGAGAAACGTCGAATCACCGAGGAAGCCGGCGTGAGTGAACGCGTATAGAGAATCGAAAACGGAAATGAACTCGTACATCGCGAAGCTCGAGAAAATGAAAGCGACGAGGAGCGTCAAACTGAGGACGCGCCCCCAGAGACGCTGGGTCGCCAGTAGGAGCCCCACGAGCCCGACCAGCAGCAAACCGACCGAAGCGTCGGCCAGAGCGCCGCGCAGGTCGATCGGCGCCAAGGCCAGGCGCTTTTCGTACAGGAGCAGAGCGCGGGTGAGCCAAGGCGTGGCAACGCACAGCGCCACGATCAGCCCCCAGCCCAGCTTTCCCCTCCAATCGTCTTGCTTGGCTTCGATGACGGGAAGTTATGGGCTATGAAAGCGTGATGGCAAAGGGTTTCGCGCCAGCCGCCGAACGCAATCGGCAACCGATCCTCGACGTCCTTCGGCGTGTGCTGCCGGACACCGGGCTCGTTCTCGAAGTTGCCAGCGGAACCGGACAGCACGCGGTCTTTTTCTCGAAGCACCTCTCAGGCCTGCGCTGGCAGCCGAGTGACGCATCGGTGGACGGTTTGCGCAGCATCCAGGCCTGGGTGGCGGAATCGGCTCTCGAGAATCTTCTCCCGCCGATCGAGCTCGACGTGCGCTCGCCTCGATGGCCCATCGCGAGCGCCGACGCCTTGCTGTGCATCAACATGATCCACATCTCGCCGTGGGAAGCCACCGAGAGCCTGTTCCGCGGCGCAAGCGCGCTGCTCGCCGGCGGCTCGCCGCTGGTGACCTACGGCCCGTACAGGCTCTACGGCGAGCATAGCGCGCCGAGCAACGCGGCCTTCGACGAAAGCCTTCGGTCGCGCAACCCTCGCTGGGGCGTTCGGGACATCGATGAGCTCACCGAGCTTGCAGGGCGAACCGGATTCGAGCTGCAGGAGAGTGTGTCGATGCCGGCCAACAACATGACGCTGATCTGGGCCCGCGTCCCCTAGCCCGGCAGCCGGAGCAGCGACGGGTCCCAGAAGAGCGTCACAAAGTAGGCGGCGAAGACGAGAATGAGCGCGATCCCTCGTTTGCGACCGATGTGACTGCCTTCGTTCACGGCCATGAGCAGAAGTAGCAGCGTAACGCCAACCATGATCGGGAAGTCACGAACGATGATCGCACGGTCGACCTCGCCAGGCGCAATGATGCCGGGGAGTGCGAGCACGCCAAGCAGGTTGAACATGTTGGACCCGACGACGTTGCCGACGGCGATGTCTTGTTCCCCGCGGCGTGCGGCCGCCACCGAGGCTGCAAGCTCGGGAAGGCTCGTCCCGAGCGCAACGAGCGTCAGACCGATGACCAGCTCGCTCACGCCGAGGTCTCGGGCGATCCCGAGCGCCCCCCAGACCAGAACACGGGAGCCGGCCAGAAGAAGAACCAGACCGACGGAGAATAGGACCATCGCCTTGGCTGCGGGCAGCGAGTCCGGGATGTCATCGTGGTCGAAGGCACCGGGGGGCGGATCGTCGTATCCCGGGTCCGTCTTGCGGCCCTGGCTGCCAATCCAGGCGACCAAGACGAACATCCCGAAGAGCAGGAGGAGGCCTTCGGCCCGGCTAAGCGCTCCGTCCCAGAGAAACGCCCAGGCGACCGCCATGCTGAGAAACAGAATCGGGATCTCCCGCATGAGCAGACGGGAGTGGATGCTGAGAGGTTGGACCAGCGCGGCTGCGCCGAGAACGAGCGTTACGTTGGTGATATTCGATCCGACGGCGTTTCCGACGCCCATCTCGCGGCTGCCGGCCATCGCCGCCATGCCGGACACCAGCATTTCAGGCGCCGAGGTGCCGAAGGCTACGATCGTCAGTCCGATGACGAGGCGGCTGACGCCGAGGTTGCTCGCTAGCCCGGCCGCTCCATAGACGAAACGATCGGCGCCCCAGACCACGGCGACGAGACCCACGATGATCGCAGCTATGGCTTGGAACAGCGTCAGGGCAACCTCTTCGGCGAGACGAAGAACGGCTTAGTCTTGCTCAGGAGCGCAAGCGCGCAAGCCTCGTGCAGATCGCGCTGGCAAAACCACCCCGCGGAGCGCTATACGTGTCGGACCACAGGAGGGGACAGCATGGGTGAGCGCCTACGGGACAAGGTCGCGATCGTGACAGGAGCAAGCCGGGGAATCGGAGCCGCCATCGCGAGCTTCATGGCGGAAGAGGGAGCCAAGGTGGTCCTCGTCTCCCGAAAAATCGAAGGCCTGCAGGGCGCAGCCGAAGAGATCCGGTCCCACGGAGGCGACGCAACGCCCATCGCATGCCACGTCGGCCACCGAAATCAGCGGGAAGACATGCTCGAACAGGCGCTCCAGGCGTATGGCAAGGTCGACATCCTGGTAAACAACGCCGCGACAAATCCGCACTTCGGTCCAATGCTCAGTATCGACGAAGCAGCCTGGGACAAAACCTTCGAAGTGAACGTGAAGGGCTACTTTGGAATGATCCAGCTCGTCGCCGGCCATTTGCAGCAGCGCAAAGCGAAAGGGTCGCTCATCAACATCGCGAGCGTCGTCGGCCTCATGGGTGCGCCGATGCAGGGCGTCTACGCCATGACTAAATCTGCCGTGATCTCCATGACGAGGACCTTAGCGATGGAGCTTGGTGGGGCTGGAATTCGAGTCAATGCGATCGCGCCCGGCCTGATCGAAACCAAGTTTGCAAAGGTGCTGGTCGACAACGATGAGATTCGATCCAGCATCGTCAACAAGACGGCCTTGGGACGGGTTGGTCAGCCGCGGGACATTGCGGGGGGCGCAGTCTTCTTGGCTTCGGAGGAATCGGACTACCTAACGGGAGATGTCATGGTCATCGACGGCGGTTGGACCATCACCTAGTCGTGGGCGGAGGATGATCGAAAGGGCGCCCATGGGCCTAGCGGAGAGCGCGCGCAGGCGCGACTTGGTGGAATTGCGCATTGCCAACCTGCGCCGTGAGCTCGACGCGGAGACCGAACCGCGAGCTCAGGCAGCAATCCTCTATCAAGTCGGAACGCTCTACGAGCACGAGCTCGAGCAGCGATCGGATGCGATGGAGCAGTACGAGCGGGCGTCCACCGTCGCCCCGGGCTTCCAGCCAGCGCTCATCGCCCGGCTGCGAATCGCAGAACGATCGGAAAACGGCTACGACCTGACGGCGCTTCGTTCGGAACAGGTCGCGCGAGCCACGAGCTCTGCGGTGAGCAGCGCTGCGCTCGTCGAGTTGGCCATGCACTCCGAGGATTGGGCGTCGCTCCTGCGCGAATCGATTTCACGTGCCGTGGAGCCGGCAGTGCCAGCGCTCATTCTCGAATGGCTAGCGGAAGCGCGCGGTGACGATGGCGCAGTTCGCGAAGCGCTGCTCGCACAAGCGGAGCACGCCGTCGACCCAACGCTGCGCGCCGCTCTCTGGATCGACCTCGCGCTACACGAGCTCACGGCGGACCGGCCGGACGATGCCATTTCCGCTCTCGAACATGCGTGTGAGTGCGATGCGCTCGTTTGGCAGGCCCGGTCACTGCAAGCGCGTACGGCCCGTGAGCACGAGCGCTGGGATGTTTTTGTGCGCGCGGTGACTTCCATGGCCAGCCTGCTCGAAGCCGCAGTCGAAACGAGCGGCTCGCCCGATCCGCTGAGTCTTTGCGTCCCCGAGGGCGCGCGTCGACCGCTGGCGGCTCACCTGTGGCAGGAAGCGGCGAGCTGCAGCGCCACGCAGCTCGACGACGCCGACGCAGCCGCAGGCTACCTTGCATCGGCCGTGAGATGGATGCCGGACGATCGCTTGATCCGGCAGCAGTCGCTGCTGGTTGCCGAACGTCGCGGGGACGATGCGGTCGCCGAAGATGCGGTGGAATGGTTTCGGTCCATGGCCTCGGAGGACCCGGCCTTCGTCGCGCATGAGCTGCGGCTCGCGAAGTCGAGCGTCGATTTAGAAAGCGCATTGGAAACACTTCGCGATGTGGCGGCGCGGTTCCCCAGCTCCGGCTACGCCCAGGCGGCGCTCGACGTCGCCCTCATACGCGGCGCGCGCCACACCGAGCGTGCCGAAGCCTTCCAAGAGAAGGCAGAGCACGCAGAGGGAGAGACGAAGGCCCGGCTCGCTTGGAGAGCGGCGCAGCTGTGCAGTGTCGAAGCGGGAAGCTCGGACCGCGCCCAGACGCTCTACAGCTTGGCGATCGACGCCTCGACGACCTCGAAGGCTGCGATCGTTCGAGAAGCGCTGGGCGCGGCGATGCGCGCCAAGCGGCCAGAAACCGTCTGCGCGCGCTGCGACCAGCTGGTTGAAAGCCACATCGAGCCCGATGAACGAACGACTCTTGCGTACCTCAAATACGCCGTCACGCGGCATGCCCTGCACGCAGAGGAAGACGCCGAGCAACTCCTTCGCGACGCGCTCGATGACTCGAGCAATCGTGCTTGGGCTCCATCCCTCGCACGAGCACAGGCTGCGTGGAAAGGCGAAACGGGTTTGCTCGCCCGAGCGCACGAGGAGAGCGCGGAGATCACGTCGGGAGATCGTCGCCTCGGTCACCTATGCGCTGCCGGGCAGGCTCACGCGCGAGGCCTCGACTGGGACGCGGCCGAGCGCGTTCTTCGGGCCGCTCTCACCAGCGCTCCGGACGACAGCTACGTCCTCTCGCTTCTCGATGCGGTTCTGCGTGAAGGGGGTCACCCCGAAGACGTGGTCTCCTTGGCGCGTGAACGGTCCAATGCCGAGTCGCGGTCGGCGCTGGGCGAACTTTCGCTTCTTCTTGCGGGGGCGACCGCCGAGCGAAGCGGCAATCTAACCGCGGCTCGCCATGCCTATGAACAAGCCCTCGTCGATGCGCCAGGCTCCACAGCCGCCGCGCTCGCCCTTCTCGACGTCGCCCGCCGTCAGACGGATGCGAGCGCGACACGGCGAGCGTACGCCTCACTGTCGAGCGGCGACCTCGGTGCGGGAGTGCGCGAGCTCTTCGCCCTGCTCCGGGGTGACAGCCTAGGCCCTGATGATGGCGTCGACGCCTGCGCGGCCTATGAGCTTGCGCTCGAGCACTCCAGTACCGCCGCGGCAGCGGCGATCGCGATCCTGTCCCTGCCTGTGAAGCTCAGCAACGCCGACCAAAGAGGGGCGGCCGAGGAGGCCCTGGCAGACGCGGGAGCCGCAGCGCAGCCAGACACGAATGTGTTTGCCGCCGAGTATGGAGCGCTTCGCGCATCGCTAGGCGAACAAGGCTCGTCCGCAGGCGATGCCTGGCTTCGGCTGTCGGCCCAAGCGCCCACAGAAGCGTTGCGGGCAGCCGCGCTGCTTCAGGGGCTGCGCGCCTCCGGGATTGCCCGAGGCAACGAAGCTGCGGACGAGCTGTTCATGCTTGCGCAGGAAGCCGGCGCGCTCTCCGTCCTCCATCCTGACGCCGCGGTCGCGATCGACGAGGCGCTCGCGCCCAGTGACGACGCCGCACTGCGCGTCCATGCACTGGTGCATAGGCTGCGACACAGCGAAGCGATGGGACGCGCGGCTCTCGACGCGGCGCACTGCCGCGCCCTGGTCGAAGCCGATCGAGGCACGGAGGCGGTCGCGCTTCTCAGCAACGCCGTCGACGAACGGCCCGACGACCTAGCGGTATGGGAGACGCTTCGAGGTGCGGCTCGGCAGGCCGGCGAGTGGCCGCTGGTTGCACAAGCCTGCGAGCGGCTCGCGCCGTTCGTCGAAGACTCGCTGAGAGGCGACCTGTTGGAAGAAGCCGGGGTGGTGCGGATGGATTGCCTCGAGCAGTACCAACAGGCGGAAGACCTGTTTCGGCGCGCGCTCGAGGAGGACCCCACGAGGGATCTCGCGTTTCGCAGGCTCCGTGACCTCTTCGTTGCGCGCGAAGACGCTGGGGCGCTCGAAGCACTCGTTGCAGAACGGCTTGCGCTCGGCGGCCCGAAGGATCGGCCGGACCTGCTCTACGAACGTGCACGCCTTCTACGGGGGTTCAGCGATCGTCCGGGCGCACTCGAGGTTCTCGATGAGCTGTTGACGACCGATCCGGATCACGCGGGAGGGCTGGCCTTGGCCGCGGAGGTGCATGGCTCCCTGGGACGATGGGCCGAGGCGGTCGATTGCCTCCAGCGCCTGTCCAGGTCGAGCATTCCTGACGAGCAGCGGCGCGTTGCGCACCTAGGGGCCGCAGGTTTCCTCGAAACCCAGCTCGATGCCAAGGCCGAGGCACTTGAGGAGCTACGCGCGGTCGAGGCGCTCGGGCTCGCTGACGCGGAAACTTGGACGCGAATCGCCGTCCTCGAAATCGAGCTGGAGCGCCCAGAAGCGGCAACCGATGCCTACAGACGCGCCCTCGAAGCCGAGCCTGCCAGTGCGACGGCGATCTCGGGCCTGGTCGAGCTCGTCGACGCTGCGGAGGTCGACACCGCCGTCACACGCTACGAAGCCGCCATCTGGTCGCAGATCGAGGCTGGTGAGCTAGACGCCTCGCTCCTCGAAGCCTTGAGAAGCGCTGCCGCATGGCGAGGCCACGATGCGCGCGCGGCCGCCGCCCTCGCCGTACAGCGCGCGTTAGGGCTTGCCGCGCCGACCGACGACGACGAACGCGTGGACCTGAGACAGGTCTCCGTTGCTGCGCTCTGGGATCTGGACGCCGACCCGGTGCTCCAAGAGCTGGTGCTTCGTGCGGGCCCCGCCCTGGGCAACGACCGCCTCCGCGCGAAGAAGGCGGAACCGAGCGATCCGATCGTGACCGAGCTCGAGCGGCTGTCCCAACGCTTCGGGGCCAGGACAGGCTCCGTCGAGGTCTCGGGTGACCTCACCACGCTGGTCGCTCGGACAGGCCGTGACGGCGAAATCCGCTGGGTCGTCCCCCAGCGCGCGCGCGGCGGTCTCGATGCGACGGGGCGTTTTATCGCCGGCCGACTCGCCTGGGCAGCGCCACATGGAGCCGCCCAGCTTCTCGATGGGCCGCCGGAACGAGCCGCCGGAACGCTGCTCGCCTTCCTTCGCGCCTCCCGCTGCGAAGTGGAGGCCGGGGATCCCCCGTTACCCGCAGCAAATGTCAAGCTAAGGCGCGCCGTGCGCAAAGCCGTCTACCAGGCGGTCGGAGGTGCCAAGCTGCAGTCGTCGTCCTTGCTCGCCTATGCACAGACCGTGCAGCGCAGCGCGGACCGAGCCGGATTGCTGGCATGCGGAGAGATCGGCAGTGCGCTTGCGGTGCTGCTGAACCAAGAGTCGAATACGGAAGCGCTGAGGGTGTCCTCGCGCGGCCTCGATATGCTGCGCTTCTGGGTCGAAGCCGACTCACCGCTGTGGGGAAGCCATGGCTGAGGACGACGTGTCGCAGGCCAGCCGCGAATCTGAGCCCGTGTCGTTCGACATCGATGACGACGCGATCAACGCCCTGCTCGACTCCTTCGTCGAGACCGAGGCTGGAGCTCCAACCAAGCGTACGAGCCGTCCTCCGGACCCCTCGGATTCGGGAGCGCTCGCAGCGCAAAAGACGGTCTTCGAGCACAGGCCGCGACACGATGCGTTGCCCTTGGTCGGCGATACGCCCGAGACGATGAAACGGCGCATCGCGCTCCTCGAAGCGCTCGGAGGACGCGCGGTTGGCTCGTCGCGCGCGCGACTTCTGACCGCCGCGGGCGAGCTCTGCGAGCGACTCGGAGACTACGACGCCGCGATGGAGCAGTACACCCAGGCCTTGTCTGCCGACGCGCGCGACGTCGTCGTTCTGCGCTCGCTTCGACGGCTCGCGATGCGGAAGGGCGACTGGGGCGCCGCGGCCGACGCCCTCGAAAAAGAGGCGGCGCTGGAGCTCAGCGCCGCCGATCGAGCATCGGCGCTCAACCTGCTCGCGCGTATTCAGCTCTCGAAGCTTCGCGACCCGGCAGCAGCGGAGCAGGCCGCTGCACACGCAGCCGAGCTTCGAGAGGACGACTTCGTCGCGTACATGCTGTTGGCCTCGGCAAGGCTCGCTCGCGCCGATGCAGGGCGTGCAGCAGACGCTCTGACCAGCGCAGCGGAGCGCTGGCCTCGAGCTGAAGCCGAGGCGGCGCTGCTCCTCGACGCAGCCGAGATGAAAGAAAGGGCGGGCGCGCTCGAAGACGCGCGGAGCAGATACGGCCGCGTGCTCGAGCTCCAGCCAACGCTGCTCGCGGCGCATCTCGGAGTGGTTCGCACGAGCCGCGGGCTCGGGGAAGGCGACGCGGCCAGGCAAGCACTGCTCGCCGCTGCAACACAGGCGTCCGGCCGGCTCTCCGCTGCGCTTCGTCGAACGGCGGCGGGCATCGACCGGTGGAGCGGTGCTCCGGAGGCCGCGGTCGCATTGCTCGGCCAAGCGGAAGACACGGCGTCTCTATGGACGCTTGCGGAATCGGCCGCGGTTTGCGGAGACACGCAGACCATGATCGATGCGCTCGCCGCGCCCGCTCCCGATGGCAGTCCGGAAATTCGCACTCTGGGATCCGGGCGACGCGCGCGGCTTCATGCGGAACGCGGTGAGCGAGACGGCTTTGAGCTCGCTTCGAGAGAAGCCCGAGTGGACCCGCGCTTGGAAACCTACCTCCGGTCTTCAAAGCTCCTGGTTGAAGCGGATTGTGGCAAGCAGTCGGAGGTGCTTCGATGGCTCGAATCGATGCCGGGCGCGAAAACGAGCGTCGCCTCGAAATTGCTTCAGGCGGACGAGGCAGCGCAGGTCCGCGATGGCGAGGCATTCTTCGCGGCGCTGGAAGCGGAGCTCGACGACTCGCCTGAGGAGCTGGCAGCCGGTGCGGCGCTCGCCGTCGCCGAAGTGGGGGCCGCCTGCGGCGCGATCGATCGCGGAGGCGCTCTGACTCGCGCGTGGGAACGGGTTCCGGGCGACCCGATGATCGGTCGAGCGTTCCTGTGGGGCGACGATGACACCGCGCGCAGCATCCGGCGCTGGATGGACGAAGGGAACACAACCCGGGGTGCGCGTAGCGCCTTTGCTTTCACGATGGCCGCGAGGCTCGCTCAGCCTGGGTCCGAAGAAGCGGAATCCGCGTGCGAAGCCGCACTCGCCGAAGAGGTCGACTACCCCCCCGCCCTCTGGGAGCTAGAGGACCGGCTGGGCGGAGACGCGGCCCGTGCGGCCAGCGCCGCACGGCAAGCGGCGCTCGGTTCTGCAGACCAAGGTGCGAGCTGGCTGCGTGCATCCATGTGGGCTTCATCTCGCAGCGACCGCCAGGCACACGCGGAAGCGGCCTTGAGCCGGGCCGCGCCCGATCCGCTCCTTCTCGAGCACCTGATCGAGACGGTTGGACGCGATACGGAGGCCGCCGGTGAGCTCATGGAGCTGGCCGCGCGGCGTCTCGGCATGTCCGTGTATCTGGAGCGTGCCGCGGCATCCTATCGAGCGGCCGGCCTCGCAGATCGGGCCGCGCGGGTGCTGCGCGAGGCCTCGGACGCCCAGCCAGATGACCCAATGATTCGCGTTCAACGGGAGGAAGCAGAGCTTCAGGGATCGGAGTTTGCGCGCCTCTCCGACAGCATCATGAGTCGCCTACGCGAGGCCACGAGCGAAGCCGATCGACTCGGCGCGTTTGAGGCGATGGCAGAACTGGATCGACTCAAGCGTCACGACATGCAAAGCGCTCGCTTGTCGCTCCAATCGATCGCCGAGCTGCGCCCCGATCACATCCCTACCGCGCGCGCCCTCGAATGGGATGCGCTTCGGGAGAACGACACCGAACGCATCCGCTCGAGTGCCCGGCGGCTTTTGCAGGCCCTTCCCGAAGACTCGCCCGACCGCTTGGCCAGGCATCGACTTCATCTAGAGCTGCTCAAGGCCGATTCCGACATCCTCCAGTCCGATCTCGATCGATGGCTGTGCGGGATCGACGACGCGCTCGAGGCGGACCCGGGCTTGGCCAGACAAGTCCTGGGCGCCGCGTATGCGATGGGCGAAAATCTACTCAGCGTCCAAGCGCTCCTCGCTCTGCAGGTCGCGGTCGATGACGACCTGGAACGGGGCGCCCTCGGGCTCGACGCCGCACGTGTCCTTCAGCTGATGGGTGCCCCAGAAAACGCGCTCGAGCGCTTGGACGAAGCGCGAAGTCACCCGCTGGCGCGCGAAGTCGAAGCGGGGCTCTTGCAGGCGGCCAAGCGCTGGGAAGATGCCGCCGCGGTCTATCAAGACGCAGCGAGCAAGGCCAAAGACGGCCAGCGCGCAGCATCGCTCTGGCGGGAGGCCGCGTGCATCTTCGAAAAGGAGCTCGGAGACACGTCTCGCGCGATCGATGCCTGGGTGGCCGCTTCGAATTGCGACATCCGATACCTGGACGTCTACCGACGCCTCGCAGCGCTCTACCAAAGCCAGGGCCGGCTCGACGCGCTCGCGGCACTGACCGAGGCCCGCATCGATGCCGGCGCCGATACGCCCACGCTGGTTGGTCTGTTGGTGCAGAAGGCGCGTCAGAGTCGTGAGCGAGGGGACCTCGAAGGCGTTGGCGACGCGTTGCAGGAGTGTCTCGAGCTGGACCCTCTCAACTTCACCGCACTCAAAGAATTGGTCGACACCCACCGCGCTGCCGGGAATTGGCAAGGTGCCGCCGAGGCTCTGATTCGCATCGCGCGTCTGCAGCGCAGTACCGAAGAGCAGATTTGGGCATTTACGCAACTCGCGTCTCTCTATGACGTCCATCTTCAGGACCTTGGACGAGCCGAAGCGTCGCTCCGCAGGGTGGTGCAACTTTCGCCTGTGAATTTGGAAACCCTGGATCGCCTCGCATCGGTGACGAGTCGCCAAGGCAAGGCACACGAAGCCGCGCAATTGCTCGAAGAGCTCGTTCGACGCGCGGATACTGAATCTGAAAAGCGCGACTACCGAATCCGCTTGGCGGGGGCGGTCGAGTCGGCCGGTCAGGGGCGGCAAGCCGAGCAGATCTTGGAACGACTAAGGGCTGAGCAGCCGACGGAGCCCGACGTCATTCTTGCCCTTGCCGACTACTATCAGCGTCAAGGCGCTGCCCCGGCTGAGGCAATGCACCTGAACCGGGCGCTCAGCGATTTGCGAACCGCCATCGATCGCAACCCGGGCGATGAGGCTCTTTGGACCACCCTGGTGCGCGTGCTCCAGCGTCGGCACGGTCCGGGACCAGCATCCTGCGCGGCCAGCGCAGCGATCGCGTCCGGCCACCCTGCATCTCTGTTCGAGGGAGCCGTCCTAGGGCACGGCGAAGCTCTGGGCGAGGCCAAGGTCCCGCTGTCGGGCCTCGTCGATGCCGTCGTTGCTCCGGACGGCCTGCCAGAAACGGCCCGCCGACTTTTCGCCTTGTGCGAGCATGCCTTCGACAAGGTATTGCCGTTCGATGCGGGCGCCTGGCGCTTGCGCAAACCAACAAGCGAGCATCGAAGCCTCGTCGAGGAGGCCGGCGCCGTCGCCGAGATGCTGGGGATCAGCGAGCCTCGCTTGCGGATCACCTATGTTGCGCCCGCGGCATGCATGCCCGTCTCCGGCGACCCCCCCACCATCGTCGTCGGCGGCAACCTCCACAAGATCACCAACGCTCGCGAGCGTCTGTTCCTTTTTGCGCGAGCCCTCAAAGTAGCCGCAAACCATCTGGCTCCGGCGCTCCGCGCCCGTCCCGAGGACCTCGACATCGCTCTCTCGGCGTTGCTTCAGGAACACCGAGCAAGCCAGGGAAACGAAGCAGAACGGCCTCAATTGCTGGACCTGCGGAAGAGGCTGCTCAAGGCGGTGCCCCGTCGCTCTCGCGACGAGGTCGATAGCTTGGCCCTGGAACTGAAGGGAAACACCCGGTTTTCTACGCGAGCGGTGCCTTTTGCGATCGCCGAGCTCGGCAACCGCGTGGCCCTGACCCTGACCGGCGATGTGCCCTCGGCGGTGAGCGCCTTGCTCAAGATCGCCGGGCACGACGTCCCCGCAGGGGACGACCGGCGTTTGAGCGCCATTGAAGAAACCCCAGAGCCCTCGGCCTTGGTGAGATTCGCGATGAGCGACACACATTTTGAAGCTCGGGCCCAAGCTGGTGTAGATCCTTAGAACCATGCGGTTGGGTTTCATCGGTCCAGCGAAAAGCGACGTGACCGCCCTCGAGCAGGCGGCCCGGCTTCTGATTTGCGACCTCGAGGTCGACACGGTCATCTATCTCGGCGAGGACGAAGCCCTGCGCGAGTTCATGGCGAAGCACGAATCGGATGCCGGAGACTCCCCGCTCGAACAGCAAGTCGCCGAGGTCGCAGGACGCGGAAGCTCGGACCAGATCGAAGAGGTGCTGCGCAAGCTGCGAGGCGCCCGATACCTTGGAAAGTTACGGGTCGCACCGCCGCCGCCTCGCCGCGCCATGGAGATGCTCGACGACCGTATCGCCCTCATCGTTCGACACAAATCGACCATCGGAGAGGAAGACGTGATCAACTCCAACATCGTCGTGTACGGCGATGGCCACGAGCTGATGTTCAAACGGTTCGGGCCGCGTTGCTTTTTCTGCCCGGGTCCGCTCGAAACCGGCCACGTCGGCCTGCTCGACGACCAATCCGAAACCGGAGGGGTCATCTTGGAAGCGATTACACTGAGCGGCGAGGTGCGTTGGAGCGAACCCATTCAGGGTCGGGGCGCGAAGGTCATGGTCGCGCCATGACCTCGCGGCGGGTCGCGATCTATGGTGGCAGCTTTGATCCCCCTCACTTGGGCCACGTGCTTTCAGTCGCGTGGGCCCTCTCGGCAGCCGAACTCGACGCGCTTTGGATCGTTCCGACTTGGCAACACGTGTTCAACAAGCAACACGGCGCGCCGTTCGAAGAACGCCAAACGATGTGTGAGCTTGCGTTTGCTCCGTTCCGAGACGTCCAGGTCTCCGACATCGAGCGGCGTCTCGGCGGGGTTAGCCGGACGCTCGAAACCCTGGATGCCCTCGAAAAAGGAAATCCAGACACGCTTTTCCGGCTTCTGATCGGCGCCGACGTTCTTCCCACGACCGATCGCTGGTACCGCTGGGACGAGGTCGTGAAGATCGCGCCACCTCTGGTGATCGGTCGCCAGGGGTACCCCGTCCCCGAGGGTTGCCCGATCTCAATTCCCAACATCAACAGCACCGACATCCGAACCGGGCTGAGGAACGCGGCTGACATTGGCGGCCTCGTGCCGAGCGCGGTCATCGAGCACATCCGATCGCGCAAACTCTATCAGGGCGAAGGATGAACGTCCTGATCATCGGCCGAGGCCGAGTCGGGAATGGGCTGAAGCGGTCACTGGAAGCGAGCGGCATGCTCGAGGTCTCTGCCACGGGCCGACGCTGCAAGCCTTCGAGCGTGGCGGCGGCGGACGCAATCGTGATCGCCGTCTCCGATGACTCGATCTCGAAGGTCGCCCGCGCCATCGCTCCGAACCTGAAGCGAGGTGCCACCGTGCTTCACTGCGCAGGCGCTCGGGGCACCGACGAGCTGGAATCGTGCAAAGCGATAGGAGCTGCGGTCGGGGTGATGCACCCCCTGGTGTCGTTCGCGAGCAAACACCGGAGCCCTAGCCTTCGCGGCACCACATTCACGGTGAACGGCTCCCGGCGTGCCATCGCCGCGAGCCGCCGCATCGCAAAAGCGTGCGGCGCTCGCGTGGTGCTGGCCGAGACCGAAGGGGCCGGATACCACGCCGCTGCCGCCCTCGCTGCCAATGGCGCTGCAGCGTTGGCTTTCGTTTCGGTCGGCCTGCTCGAGCGACTTGGTTTCGAGCCGCGCTCCGCCGAACGCGCGATCGGTGGCCTGCTGCAAAGCGTCGGCGAAAACGTGCAGAGCCTCGGGGTCCCCGGTGCTCTCACCGGTCCGATTGCGCGGGGCGAAGCGGAGGCCGTGGCGAATCATCGAGCCGCGCTCCGCCGTTTGAGTCCCGATGCGCGCTCAGCTTACGACGCACTCGTCCCCATCATCGTGCGCTGTGCACGAGCCGCAGGCCTCGGGCAAGCGAAGGCGTCGAGAATTCTGCGCGCGACGAAACGATGAACGATGGCTTCACTCGGCGGCTTCGACGGAACCTTCGGTCCGCTCGAAGCGAACGCCTTCAGTGTCGCCCTGCGCAACGACCCGATCGCCGCGCGCGAACTCCCCGCCGAGGATGGCGGCTGCCAGGGGCGCTTCGATCATCCGTCCAATTGCGCGACGCATCGGGCGCGCGCCAAGCTCCGCGTCGTATCCACCGAATGCCAGCAGTGCATCGATCGCGCTTTCCTCGATGCACAGATCGACACCTTGTCGCTCCTGTAGTTGCCGGATGACACCGGCTGCCATTCGGCGCGCGATTTCACGAACCTCGTCGCGGCTTAGGGAGCCGAAGAACAGCGGCTCGTCGATGCGATTCCAAAGCTCGGGCGGGAGAGCACGCCGCGCTTCGGCCAGCGCCGCGGCAAATCCATCTCCTGCGCGTTTCGATGCCCCCTTGAATCCAATGGAACTTTCGCCGCGCTGCGAGCTCTGGGCACCGAGGTTCGACGTCATGACGACGATCGTGTGCGTGCAATCGACCGTCCGTCCCTTCCCGTCGGTAAGCCGTCCGTCTTCGAGCAGTGGCAAGAGCGACTGGAGCACATCCATGTGTGCCTTTTCGATCTCGTCGAGGAGGACGAGCTGGTAGGGACGGTGCCGGATCGCTTCGGTGAGTTGACCGCCGGTGTCGTGCCCGATGTAGCCGGGAGGCGCTCCCACCAACTTTGCGATGGCATGCGATTCGCTGAGCTCGCTCATGTCGATCCGAGTCATCGGGCAACCCATGAAGAAGAGCTCGTTCAGCGCGCGAGCGGTTTCGGTCTTTCCGACCCCGGTCGGTCCTAAGAATAGGAAGGTCGCGAGCGGGCGCTGACCATGGAAACCCGCAGCACCTTTGCGAAGGGCGTCGGAGACACGCCGCATCACCTCGGCGTGGCCGACGACGTGCTCAGCCAGATGCTGCTCCAGCTCCAGCAGCTTCTGCGAGTCGGTCACCAATAGGCGCTCGACCGGCACGCGTACTTTTTCCGCCACTACCTGCGCGACCGCTTCGCGATCGACGATGGCCCCACCCCGGCGACGCGTCCGCGCGCCCGCCAAATCGAGAAGCCCAATCGCCTTGTCTGGGAGCGTCTGCTCCGCGAGGTATCGGACAGACAGCTCGACGGCGGACTCGACCGCCGACGCCTCGTAGGCGATGCCGTGATGCACCTCGTAACGCGGCGTGATGCCCATGAGAATCTCAATCGCATCTTCAGCGGTCGGCTCGGCCACGTGGATCGGAGAAAACCGCCGGGCGAGCGCAGCATCTCGCTCGACGTACTTGCGGTACTCGACGTCGGTCGTTGCCCCGATGCAGGGAAGCTCTCCGCGCGACAGAGAAGCTTTGAGCTCATGCGCCAAATCGTCGGGTGATTCCCCTCCAATGAAGAGCGTGTGTACTTCATCGATGAACAGCACGATCTTTCCATTGGCCCGCTTCACCTCGAACTGCAGACGGTGCATGCGCTCCGAAAGCGCGCCTCGAACACCCGTGCCAGAAACCAATCCGCCCGCGGAAAGCTCGATGAGGATGGTGCCCTCGAGGCCGCGCACACCTTCTCCGCCTCCGGCGAGCCTCCGAGCAAGGCCTTCGACGATGGCGGTCTTGCCCACGCCGGGCGGGCCGACCAGAATCGGATTGTTCGATCGTCTGCGGGCCAAGACGTCCAGAAGCCGTTCGATTTCATCGTCACGGCCGATCACCTCATCGATGCGCCCGAGCGAAGCCATCTCGGTCAGGTTGCGGCCGAGCTTGGCCAGCGTTGGATACTTCCGCGCATCGAGACTGAAGGGCGATGACGACGGCACGATGATCTCGTCTTCCGGCTGCGCACCGGGTTTTGTCGTCGGCGCGTGGATCGGCGCTTCGATGAGAATTTCTTCTTCTTCTTCTTCTTCGAGCGTTTCGACGCGAAGCTCGATCAACGGAGCTGGTTGGGCGGTCCTCCGTGCTGAAGGACGCGACGGTTTGGTAGGAGGTTGTGCGGAAAGCGACGCGGCAGGCGGGACGTATGTCGAGCTGGACCCCGCGTGCGTGTCTCCGGGTCGGAGCACCTCGTGCACCGCTTCCTGAACGCGCCGGGATCCGGTCCCGATCACCTCGAGGCTTCGGTGCGCAGCGCTTCGCGTGTCGCGCGCGACGGCCAAGAGCAGATGTGCCGGCAGCACCTGCGGCGCTTCGGTTGCCTTGGCCAGCCGGTAGGCGCGCTCGACCGCTCGTTCGAGCGCACTCGTTGGCTCGGTGTCGACCACGCGGATCGCACTCAGCAGATCACTCTCCTTCACCCCAAGCCCGGACAGCAGCCTTCCCATCGGGCCCCCGGTCTGCAGCATCACGAGGAGCAGATACGCCGTCGAAGGGCTCTGCGCGCGCCTCTGGGCCTCGCGCTGCGCGCGGGCGACCAGTCCTTTTACACCCCCACTGACCGTCGTCATCGTGCTCCGTCCTTGGGTCGGAGTTAGCCGTCACCGCCTTGGGGCACAACTTTTCGACCGGCTGTATCAAACATGAAGGCTCAAAACCTACATTTGCTCACCTTATCACCCTGTCACTGGAAAGTTCCAGTTGTTAGCTTGATCGAGGACCCCAAGCCAGGAGCAAGCTGTGAATCCACGCCTCGCACTCGTCGCCACTACGTTAGCAGCCACCGTTTCGTCGGTGAGTCCGTGGCAGGGGGCCGACGCCGCAACGGGCCTTCGCGCAAAGATTTTCCTCACGCAAAAAGGCGTGCCGCGCACCCTTTCGGAGTCGGGCGTCATTCGCTTTGCTAAGTCGAATAAGGCGACGCGCCTGCGAGAGAACCTCGATGCTCCCGTCGATGAGCGCCAGTGGAAGGCTACTCTGGTCGCGAACTTCAACGCTCCCCTTGGAGACTCGGAGTTCGAAGTGCTCTTTTACGATATCCAAACCGCAGCGCGGAAGTTCATCGCCCCGGCCATGACGGTCTTCGTCAATGACAGCAATCAGCGAACGATCGTGCACAAGCTCAGGCTCAAGCGCCCGCAGTTCGAGCCTAATCGACGGCTCGAGATGGTGGTGACCGTGCGTCGACAGGAGGTCGGCCGTTACCGCTTTCAAATTCTCGGGGACAGGGTACAACACGGCGGCGAAGTCACCTTCTCGGATGACGAAGCCCGCTGAACCGTGCCAAGCCTAAATGATGTCACCAAGAGAGCCTCGAAGGGCTCCCTCGACGCAGTGTATGTGCTGGTCGGGGCCGAACGCCTGCTGATCGAGCGCGCGGTCGACGCCGTACGCAAGGCGGTCGACTCGATGGGCGCGCCGGGCTTCAACATCGAGGTGTTCGACGGCAAGGGGCTCGATGCAGCGCGGGTGATCGCCGCGGCCCGGACCCTTCCGATGATGGCCGATACACGTCTCGTCTTGGTGCGCCACGTCGACGC
Source organism: uncultured Polyangiaceae bacterium (assembly GCA_947259605.1). Taxonomy (GTDB): domain Bacteria; phylum Myxococcota_A; class Polyangia; order Polyangiales; family Houyiibacteriaceae; genus SG8-38. The sequence goes on from CAMYMX010000001.1 coordinate 25,738, forward strand.
CATGACGCCCACCGAGCAAACAAATCTCGCCGCATACCTAGACGATCCAAACGAATCGACCTGTTTTCTAATGACGGCGACCAAGCTCGACGGGCGCGCCACGCTGGCCAAGGCTGCAAAAAAGAAAGGCTATCTCGTCGACGCCAAGCCTCTTCGCGGGGCCTCGCTTCGGGAGTTCATCCGCGCCGAGGCCAAGGCTCGCGAGCACGGCATCGCCCCGCAAGCGATCGAGGCCCTGCTCGATGCGGTCGGCGACGACCTCGCCGCGATCGACGACGCGATGGAACGCCTCTCGCTGTTCGTAGGCGCAGGCCAGCGCATCGACGCCGACGCCGTCATGACCTGTGTCACGCGGGTTCGCGTCGAGTCGATTTGGAGCCTGGTCGATGCGATCGGGCTCAAGGACCGTCGCAAGGGCATTGCCGCCGCGCAGTCACTTCTCGACGATCGGGAGCCGCCGCTTCGGCTTCTCGCCATGGTGGCTCGACAACTCCGAATCGTCGCTCGGATGCGCGAAGCGCTCTCGGAGGGCCTCCGCCCCCAAGAAGCGGCCAAGCGCGCAGGCGCCCCTCCCTTCAAAGCGGGCGACCTCACCGAGTCGGCCCGGCGATTCACGTCCGACAGCCTAGGGAACGCCTTCAAGCTGATCGCAGAAACCGATCGCGCGCTCAAGAGCAGCAAGCGCCCGCCGGACCTGGTCCTCGAGGACGCGGTGCTGGAGCTCTGCGCGGATGCTCCTTGATCGACCAGACCGACTCAAAGCCGGCCGGCACGAAATCGACATGGAGCTGGCGGTCAGCTCTGGAGGGAGTTGACCTGGTGGGTCAGCCTAGCGATGTACCGCGAACCGGTCTTGCGATGGTAGATGCCCTTCGACACCGCGCCGTCGATACGGCTCACGGCCTCGATGAGCGCCTTCTTCGCCGCCGCGGCATCGCCGGTCTCGATCGCAGCGCGGACGCGCTTCACGCAGGTGCGCACGTTTGTGCGGATGTGACGGTTGCGCGCGGTTCGCTTAATCGTCTGGCGGACTCGCTTTTTTGCTGAGGCGTGGTTGGCCACTCGGATATCCTCCCCGTAGGGACGCGGGTGGTAGCCCTGCCTCGGGGGGCTGTCAAGCCGGTCGCAGGAACCTTGCGAGACACGCTTCTACCAGGCATACAGGCCCGTGTCCCGACGCAAGCAAACCTTAGATTGGCTTGCCAAGCTCGTCACGGAGCGCCGGAAGCTGGTCGTCTGGGTCTCGGTCCTGGTGACGGTCGCCTTCGCGACTCAGATTCCGAAGTTGACCGCCGATCCGGCGCCAGAAAGCCTGCTGTCCTCGTTCGAGGGTGAAGAGTACGCGCTGATCCAGCAGCGCTTCGAGCAGTGGTTTGGGAAACGGCGAGAGGCCGTTTTGATCCTGGTCGAGGCCGACGACGTCCTATCCCGGGACACGCTTCAACAGATCCACGGCATTTCGCTCTACTTTGCAGAGAAGCCCTGGGTCGAGAAGGTCGCGGGCATCACCACCCTCAACATCCCGCGCCGGGTCAAAGCCGCGCCCGACGATTCCCCCGGCGAGCTGGATGAGCTCGACGGCCTGCAGGAGGTCGGCGGCCCGCGCGAGGAAGACGACCTGGACGATCTCGACGACCTGGACGATCTCGATTCCCTCGACGATTCGGATGACCCGTCCGATGCACAGGGGAATCTCGAAGACGCCTCGTTCAACGCGCTGCTCGACATCATCGAGAGCGACCCCGATCGTTTCCCCGGCGGCATTGCCAAGGTCGGTCCCGCCTTGTCCGCGGAGCTTCACACCGATCCGATCGTCGAAGGGACAGAGGTCACCGAAGAAGAGGCCATCGAGCTGGCGGACGCCATCTCGAGCAATCCTCTTCTAGTGGGCAGGCTGATCGACGAGGATCACACAGTCGCGGGCATCGCCCTCCAATTGCCCGAGCTCGACCCCAAAGAGATGCGCGCGGCGATGGACGACCTCCGCGAATCGCTCGAGCGGCCGGAGTTCCAAGACGTCGATGTACACGTCGGCGGCCTCCCCTATCTTCGGAGTGTCATCGTCAGCAAGATGCGTGCGGACAACCTGCGCCTGATTCCTCTAACGGTCTTGGTTTGCTTGATTCTCTTGACCGTATCGTTTCGTTGGGCGCCAGGCGTCTTGCTTCCCCTCGGGGCCGTGGCGATCACCGCACTGGTCACCGTAGGTGGGATGGGGCTCTTTGGTGAGCCGATGAACATCCTGAACAACGTGATCGTACCACTGCTGATCATCATCGGCATCAGCGACGCAACGCATCTAATTCAACGCTATCGCGACGAGGTGCACCAAGACGACGACCCAGACCGAAAGGCCGCTGGTCGACGGACGGTTCGGGCGATCGCCGTGGCCTGCATGCTCACCTCCGCGACTACCGCGGCAGGCCTCGGCTCACTCGTCGTCTCGAAGACGGTGATGCTCCGACACTTTGGCATCACATCCGGTCTCGGCGTGATGGTCTCGTACGTCGTCATCATCACCTTCGTTC
>CAMYMX010000002.1 GCA_947259605.1 uncultured Polyangiaceae bacterium
AGTCGTCGAGGAAGGCGACACGACCGATGCGGAGGCTCGCCTCGCGATCGGAGGCGCCGAGCTCGTGGGGAGAGGGAAGGCCAAGCGCAATCCCGATGACCCGGATCGCCCCTTGATCGGCGACGAGCTCGCGATTGCGCGTTCGTTGCTCGTGTTGGCACGCGAGCTCGGTCACCAAGTCGACGAAGGTATCGCCGCCTACGAGGGGCACGAAGTTCACGTCAGCATTTAGAAAGAGCATGTGCAGACGGTGCCGGCGTTCTCTCAGAGCCTCGGAGCGTAGTTTCCGGCCGCGTATGCCTCGCAAAAGGCTTCTTCATCGCCGACATCGAAGGTCTGGCTGCAGTCCAAGGGTGGGGTCTTGCGCGAACGCGGTGGCGAGGACGTCGTTGAGGCGATTGATCTGCACGCCGCCCGCGGTGTCGTACATGAACTCGATCTCCGGCGAAGGCGGCGAAAATTGCGATCGACATTGCGGTCCAGAGCGCACTATGAAAGATCGAGAAGCGACTCAAGATTGAGCAACGCCCAGTCGACGCGTCGCTTGCGACTCAGTCGGAGAGAAGTGTGCTGCTCTCCCACCAGCGATGTGTAGAGCAGGTGGGCGCGCCTCGCTGCGACCTTCGCCGGGAGCCCACGGTCTTCAAGCAGTCTTCGGACGAAGGCGTATCGCTCGGCGTCGACTCGTGCGATTGCGTTGGCCGCAGTATCCTCGTGAGTAGCCCAGGCGCGCACGGCCCGATCCAGCGGGCCCCCGTGTCGAAAGACCAGCCGGGTGAGCTCTCGTAGGCGCTCACCTGGCTCATCGGAGGCGCGCTCGACCGTCTCGATCACATCGTGCGTCGCCAACTGTGTCCAATGAAGGAGCATGGAATCGAGCAGCTCCCTTCGGTCCGAGAAATGCCAATAGAAGCTGCCCTTTGTGACCCCGAGCGCGCGCGCGAGGGGCTCGACGCGGACCGATTCGACCCCTTGGTCGGCCAGAACCCGCAATCCCATTTCGGTCCATGCAGCGGCGTTCAATCGCTCCTTCACCGCCATCACCATACGGCGACGTATTGACGGACGCAAGGACTGGATCTAAAAAACATACGTAACCGTATGGTTGCTAGGAAGATGCAAGATGCACATTCGAAATGAACACGCACGATTGATCTCACGCCCCGTGTCGGACGTTTTCGAAGCACTGGAGGCCATCGGCACCGAGGGCGATCCGATCTGGCCCGCCCCATCGATCCCGTTTGAACGTACTCCGGGGCCGCTGAGAGTTGGCGAGACAGAGGAACGCCACGGCATCATCCGCGCGACGCTCCACGAGCTCGAGCGGAATCGTCGCTTCGTGTGGCGAGCCGATCAACCATTCGTCGAAGGCACGCACGGCTTCGAGCTCACAGAAACGGACACTGGCTGTCGTGTGGTACACGTGCTCGATGCCAAGCTAGCGTGGTGGTTCGTGCCGGTATGGATCCTGAAGGTGCGCGGGGTTCACGACCGGATCCTCGAGCGACTCCTCGACCGCCTCGAGTGACGTGGGTGGCGCTAAGTTGCCCAAACTCTGCGCTGCATTTCAGTCCAAGATCCTCTCGCAAGTACCGCCGCCGGTTATAGTCGCGCGATGCGTTGGTTCATCGGTTTTTCATGCATGTGCATCCTGGGGCTCTCCTGCAAAGACGGCGGCAGCAACAACGGTTTGGGCGGAATCGGGGGAGCCGGTTCAGGTGGCGCGGCGGGCGTCGACGCTGGTATGGGCGAGGGAGGCAACGGCGGCCTCGGCGGAAGCGTCGGAATCGAGTGCGAGCCCGGGTCGATGCGTGATTGCTACGGCGGCCCACCCGGCACCGCAAACGTAGGAGCCTGCATGGTCGGCTCCGAGCAATGCAACGACGCGGGAAGCGATTGGAGTGCGTGCATCGGTGAAATCCTTCCCTCCATGGAGCTGCCCACGCCTCAAGGAGAAACGCCGCTCGACGAAGATTGCGACGGCATGACCGACGAGCCGTCCGACCTTTGATCGAGGTCTAGATGCCCAAGTTGGCGAGGCTCTCGGAGACGCTCCTCAGGATGTCTGCGAACTTGGGATAAGAGGTTTCGAAGTCTTCGATGAGCGCGGTGACGCGTTTGCTCAAAGGCCCTCCCTCGCCCGGCTGCTCTCCAGCGTCGTCCTGGCTCAGGGCTTCCTCGATTTCCCGGACGGCTTGCAGCAGGGCCTCTCGGTCCTCCGCCTCGATTTCTGCACTGGATTCGAGCTCCCGATGAAGTGCGACCAAGGCGCGGTTCAACTGCTGGCGTGGCATGTCCACGATACTGCCCGCTTCCGTCGTGGAGGGGAAGAGGCCTTTTGCACAGAGGCATCGATGTGACCGGATGCTAGCGTCTCCCGATGGACAGTTATCCGGTGCAGCTCTCGATCCCGGTTGCCTGGGGCGACATGGATGCGTTCGGTCACGTGAACAACACCGTCTACCTCCGCTGGTTCGAGTCGGCGCGGATTGCGTTCTTCGAACGGATCGATATCGACGCGACTCGACCACAAAAGGTCGGGCCCATCTTGGCGTCGACGACCTGTGACTATCTCACGCCGGTCGAATATCCGGCCACGGTCGTCGTCGGCGCCCGCCTGCAACGCGTCGGCAATACCAGTTTCGTCATAGAGCACCTGGCGACCAAGGATGGAGCTGCGGTCGCGCGTGGCAGCGCCGTGGTCGTGCTCATCGACTACGAGACCGGCGAGAAAGTCCGCGTACCCGATGAGATTCGTGCGTCCATAGCCGCTCTCAGCGGAGGGCAGGCCACGGGAACGGGCCCAGGCTGAGAGAGCGGTTCGATCATCGCAAGCTACTTGTTCGGCTGAGGCGTCATCCGAAGGTACGGCCGGAGCTCACGGTGACCCTTGGGGAACTTCTGCGCGATCTCTTTCGGGTCGGTGATCGACGGCACGATGACGACATCGTCTCCATCTTCCCAATTGGCTGGCGTCGCGACTTGGTAACCATCGGTCAGCTGCAAGCCGTCGAGCACGCGCAGCACCTCTTCGAAGTTGCGGCCCGTGGCGGGAGGATACGTGATGGTCGCACGGATTTTCTTGTTTGGGTCGATGAAGAAGACCGAGCGAACGGTGAGCTTTGCATCGGCTTCCGGGTGAATCATTTCGTAGAGGGTGGCGACGTTCTGATCGGGATCCGCGACGATCGGAAAGTTCATCTTCACGTCCTGCGTATGCTCGATGTCCGCGATCCAGCCGTGGTGGGATTCGAGTGAGTCGACGCTGATCGCTAGCGTCTTTGCATTGCGCTTGGCAAATCGGTCGCGGAGCTTCGCAACGAGACCGAGCTCAGTGGTGCACACGGGCGTGAAGTCTGCAGGATGCGAAAAGAAGATGACCCAACTGTCGCCGGCCCAGTCATGAAAACGAATGGTCCCTTCGGTGGTCTCGGCATCGAAATCAGGTGCGGTGGTTCCTAGCTTTAGGCTCATTGGCATGCTCCTTGTTTCCGGCAGCCATGCGGCTGCGACGGCGGGGTGCTCCCGGTCATCCTGGATCGATAGGGCACGGCGCGCCGGTCCGAAAGGGGCCGCCGCAAGGGTTATCTAGGTTCGCCTTGCTCAGGTGGCCGGGGGAATCGACGTGCGCCGCACTTCACGAAGCCGGCGTTCGAGGAAACGGCGCTCGGGGTCTTCGGCCTTGAGAGCGCGGGCGATCTCAATCGTCGGAAGCCCTGCGACCGTCCGCAGAGTCAAGACCAGTTGCGCCTCCTGGTTGAGCGCCGGATGGCAACAGGTGAAAATCAGCCGAAGTACGTCGTAGGGGATGGGCAACCCGGCGAACCCGAAATTGCCTGCCTTTTTTGGTTTAGTCGAGTGAGGGCGGCCGTTCTCGACATGACGCTGGAAAAAAATCGCTAGAGGGTGTCGAATTATCAGCTCCCGGCTCGACTGGGGAGTGACGGGGCCGTCGTCCCGCTACGAAAGGAGCCCTCATGAGCTACGAACACGGAAGATTTGTTTGGTTCGAGTTACTCACAAAGGACATCGAACGAGCCGTATCGTTTTATCCCGAGACCCTGCCCTGGCGAATCGAACAAACGAAAATGCAGGCGGGGCCCGACTACTGGATGATTCAGGCGGGCGAAGCCGGCGTGGGTGGCGTGCTGTCGCCACAGGGCGACGTACCGACAGCGTGGGTGAGCTACGTCTCAGTCCCTGACGTCGACGCGGCGGCGAAGAAAGTCGTGGCCGCGGGTGGCGCGACGCACATCGACGCGTTCGACGTGCCCGGCGTTGCTCCGACATCCCGACGATGTGGCTGCAGTACATCACGGTGGACGACTGTGACGAGACCCTTGCGCGCGCCAAGAAAAACGGAGCCACCGTCGTTGCGGCGCCGATGGACGCCGAACCCGGACGCTTCGCCATTCTGCGCGATCCGCTCGGTGGCATGATCGGCGTGATCAAACCCAGTAACTCCTAGTCCCGTCTCTCGGTTTGTTGCGGGCGGTGTCCGCCGCTATGCTATGAACCGTGCGCGATAGAGGAGTTCCCATGATGCGATCCACTTCCACCATACTCATGGCCGCCTTGTTGACCCTGCTCGCTTCAGCCTGCAAGCGGAACCAGACCAACGAAACAGCTGCCGTCGAAGAGCGACAGGCGGCGGCCCTAGGAGAACAGGCTGCCGTTGCGGAAGAACAGACGCCTACCGTCTCCGCGGACTCGGAGGCCGATGGCGCCAACGACCAAGCGGAAACGGAGAGCGGGACGACGAACTCAAGTCGATCGATCGCCGCCATTCCTCTTCCAGCAGATTGGATCAAGGTCTCGGCTAAAACGCCCAAGGGGGTCGCCGTGTCGTTTGGCGTTCCGAGTGGGTGGGTCGAGTTGCCTCCACCGAACGAATCGACACTTTTGGTCAGGGGAGCCCCGTATAAGATCGCGGCCGGCGGCACGAAGGTCGCTCTGGTGGCTGTGGAGTTCGAGGGCGGCCGTACGGATTTAGCGGACTACACGAGGCAGCGTCTCGCCGGCATGGCCGCCGTTCGAAGCGAAGGACGGTTGCAGGTTGGCGAAATGCCTGGACACGAGTTCGTCGTCCGCTGGTCGGGGCCCAGCGGGGACACGGACACGATCCAGCTGTTGCTGGCCACCGGAGACGAAGCCATTACGGTGACCTGCTACCTGCTCCCCGATCAACTCGAGACGCTGCGCGGCCTATGCGATGAGATTTTCGCGACTGCCTCAGTCGAGGGCGCCTCGCCAAAGAAGTAGTCGCCAGGGGAAACCGAATGCGCAAGTCGAGCGGAGCAGCCCAATGGGCTTCGTCGCTCTCCGGCTAGCTCGGCCGATCCAGATCGCTAGCCAGATCCGTCCTCGCCCGCTATACCGGCCGGAGTGAAACACGTTCCACTTTGGCGCGCCCATGGCTGACTACGACTACATCGTGGTGGGCTCGGGCTCCGCGGGAGCGATCGTTGCTGCCCGCCTCGCGGAGAATCCCGAGGTCAGTGTCCTGCTGCTCGAAGCCGGAGGCAGTGATCGCACGACGTTCGTCCGCAAGCCCGGCATGATCAGTCTCGTTCAGCAGGTCAAGCAGCTCAAGGCGAAGGTCGACTGGGGCTTCAGCACGGCGCCACAGGCGAATCTCAACGACCGGCGCATCACCTACACGCGCGGAAAGGTCGTGGGCGGCTCGAGCTCGGTCAACGGGATGATCTACCTCAGGGGGAACCGAGAGAACTACAACGACTGGGCCGCCCGAGGCTGCGAAGGCTGGAGCTTCGAGGACGTGCTGCCGTTCTACAAGAGGCTCGAAGATCACCAAGACGGCGAGACGGAGTATCACGGCGTGGGCGGCCCGATTCGAATCAGCCGGCACCCAGAGCAGGAGCTCAGCCCTGTCTCCAATGCGTTCATCAGGGCCGTTTCCGCCGTCTGCGACATTCCCATTCTCGACGACTTCAACGCGGAGAATCAGAACTGCGCAAGCATCTTGCAGATGTCTTGCCGCGATGGTGTTCGCAGCGGAACCGGTGAAGCCTATGTTCAGCCGAGCCTCTCGCGGCCCAACTTCCGCTTGGAAATGCGCGCCCTGGTTCAACGCGTCATCATCGACAACGGCCGCGCCACGGGCGTGGAATACGAGCAGTCCGGCAAGCGCGTCGTCGATCGTGCGAACCGCGAGGTGATTTTATCCGGAGGCACAATTGGGTCGCCGCAGCTGCTCATGCTTTCCGGAATAGGGCCGGCCGACCATCTTCGCGAGCATGGCATCGGTGTGAAGCAGGACCTCCCCGGCGTCGGCCAGAACCTGCACGACCATCTCTTGGTGCCTCTGGTGTTTCGGGCGCGCACGAGTCTGCATCGCGGCACCGCGGCGCACTTTTTCGGCGGCATGATCAAGGAGTACATGCTCGGAAGCAGTTGGTTCGGGCGAACGGTCTTCGAGGCATGCGCGTTCATCAAGAGCCATCCCGACGCCCCGATTCCTGATCTGCAACTCCATACGCTTCCCTGGGGGTACCCCGACCCAAATCAGGACGGCCCAGAGCGCGCGTACGTCGACACCGGACACTGCTTGTCGGTCCTCCCGACGCTTCTGTATCCGAAAAGCCGCGGCGAAGTGCGACTGACCTCGGCCGATGCAGCCGATGCTCCACACATCGACCCGGCATACCTCAAAGAGCCCGAGGACATGCGCTTTTTCCTCGACGCCATTCGCAAGTGCCGTGAGATTTGCAGCCACCCGGAGATGGCCGAGCATCTTGCCGAAGAGCTCGCGCCCGGTGCAGAGCGGGCGAGCGACCCCGAGCTCATCGAAGAGGTCAAGCTGCGTGCGGGGACGGTGTATCACCCCGTAGGCACCTGTAAAATGGGCGTCGACGAGATGGCGGTCGTCGACCCACGACTACGCGTGCGGGGGATCCAGGGGCTGCGAGTCGTCGATGCTTCGATCATGCCGAAGATCACGGGCAGCAACACGAATGCGCCCAGCATGATGATCGGGGAACGTGCCGTTCCCTTGATTCAGCAGGGCTGACCTCCGGCGTCAACCTTGCGCGAACAAAAGCAGCGCGAGTGCGATCATCGCGGGAAGACCCTGCATGAACAGGATCGACATTTTTGCGGTAATCCCGCCGTAGAGCCCCGCCAAAGCCACGCAGGCGAGAAAGAACACTTTCAGCGTGAACGCGGTATCCGTATTCGCGACGAAGAAACTCAACACGAGACCTGCAGCAAGGAAGCCGTTGTAGAGGCCTTGGTTGGCGGCGAGGGTCTTCGAGGTCTCGGCGTCGTCCTTCGAGAGGCCGAACGTCTTTCGGCCTAAGGGCTTGGTCCACAAGAACATCTCGAGCACCATCGCCCAAACGTGGAAAACGATGACGTAGACGATGAGCGAGGTGATCAGAATGTTCATGCCGGGCGAGCCTATCAGACCGTGAGACGCCGTTACCAGGGATGACGGCCGCATTGCCTGGGCCGCGCTCGACTTCGGCAATTCCCGCAAATTGAGGGGGAAGCGGCCTGCGAAGCTGAGAGGGCTGCTCTAGACTGCCGCCGCTGGCTTGCGGCCGAGGTCAGTTTGCGGGAAACGGTCGCGCACATCTTCCGCACCGAGAGAAGCATCACGATGACTCAGAAGCCGACCATCCTTTACACCAAGACCGACGAAGCGCCGCTCCTGGCGACGTATTCGCTTCTGCCGATTCTTCGGGCGTTCACCGCTCCGGCGGGCGTTGCCGTCGAGCTCCCCGACATTTCTTTGGCCGGTCGAATCTTGGCAAGCTTCCCTGAAGCGCTCGAGAAGGGCCAGCGAATCGACGATGCGCTGGCCGAGCTTGGACGTCTTGCGAAAACGCCCGACGCCAACATCATCAAGCTTCCAAACATCAGCGCATCGGTACCGCAACTCAAAGCAGCCGTTGCCGAGCTGCAGCGCAAAGGCTTTGCGGTTCCGGACTACCCAGAAGAGCCGAAGACCGACGGGGAGCGCGCAATCGCGCAGCGCTACGGCAAGGTCAAGGGTAGCGCCGTCAATCCGGTTCTCCGCGAGGGCAACTCGGACCGTCGCGCACCGCTGGCGGTCAAGGAGTACGCGCGCGCGAATCCGCACCCAATGGGGGCCTGGTCCAGCAACTCGAAGACGCACGTGTCGACGATGGGCGCAGGAGATTTCTTCCATAACGAGAAGTCGATCACGCTGCCCGCCGCCACTAGCGTGCGCATCGAGCACGTCGCCAAAGACGGAAAGACCACGATTTTGAAGGACGGCCTGGCCTTGCTCGAAGGCGAGATCCTCGACGGCACGTTCATGAGCAAAAAGGCGCTCCTCGCATTTCTCGGGGAGCAGGTGAAAGACGCACAGGCGCTCGGCGTACTCTTTTCGCTGCACCTGAAGGCGACGATGATGAAGGTCAGCGACCCGATCATCTTTGGACATGCGGTTCGCGTGTTCTTCCCCGATGTCTTCGCGAAGCATGCCGGGACCCTCGAGAAGCTAGGAGCCAACCCGAACGATGGCTTTGCCGAGATTGTTGCTCGAATCGAAAGCCTCCCGGCCGGCAAGCGCGCCGAAATCGAGGCTGACATCAAGGACGCATACGATCGCGGGCCCGCCTTGGCGATGGTCAATTCAGACAAAGGCATCACCAACCTTCACGTCCCGAGCGATGTCATCATCGATGCCTCGATGCCGGCCATGATCCGAACCTCTGGGCAGATGTGGAACGCCGCCGGCGATCAGCAGGATGCCAAGGCCGTCATCCCCGACAGCAGCTACGCCGCCGTCTACCAATCGGTGATCGACTTCTGCAAGAAGCACGGGGCGTTCGACCCGACGACGATGGGCAGCGTGTCCAACGTCGGATTGATGGCGCAGAAGGCCGAGGAGTACGGCTCACACGACAAGACCTTCGAAGTCTCGACCGACGGGGTGGTAAGGGTGGTCGACGAGGGTGGCAAGGCGCTGATGGAGCATATGGTCGGGGCCGGCGACATCTGGCGCGCTTGTCAGACCAAGGACGCACCCGTTCGTGATTGGGTTGGCCTGGCGGTCCGCCGGGCGCGCGCGACTGGGGTGCCGGCGGTTTTTTGGCTCGACCAGGCGCGGGCGCACGATGCGCAGCTCATCGCCAAGGTGAACGAATACCTTCCGGAGCACGACACCAAGGGCTTGGACATTCGCATCATGGCGCCGGCCGAGGCCACGCTTTTCTCGCTCGAGCGGATGAGAGAGGGCAAGGACACCATCTCGGTGACTGGCAACGTCCTTCGCGACTATCTGACCGACCTCTTTCCGATCCTCGAAGTCGGCACGAGCGCCAAGATGCTCTCAATCGTGCCGCTGATGAATGGCGGCGGGCTGTTCGAGACCGGGGCTGGCGGTTCTGCGCCCAAGCACGTCCAGCAGTTCGAAAAAGAGAACCATCTTCGCTGGGACTCGCTCGGCGAGTTTCTCGCCTTGGCGGCTTCGCTCGATTTTCTCGCGGAACGCCACGACGACCCCAAGGTGAAGATTCTCGCAGAGACGCTCGATGCAGCGGCGACTAAATATCTTCTCGAGAACAAATCGCCCTCGCGCAAAGTCAATGAGCTCGACAATCGCGGCAGCCATTTCTACCTCGCGCTCTACTGGGCACAGTCGCTCGCCAAGTCCGACGACGCCGACTTGCGCGACTACTTCGCACCGGTGGCGAAGGCGTTGTCGGACAATGAGGCGAAGATCGCCGCCGAGCTGATCGAAGTGCAGGGCAAGCCCATGGATGTAGGCGGCTACTACCTTCCCGACGACGAGCTCGCCTCCAAGGCCATGCGGCCAAGCGCTACCCTCAATGCGATCATCGATGCGCTGTGATCGCCTCGAGATGCGGGACGCGACTCCGCTCTCTGGATGGGCTCGGTGCCTGCCATGATCCTGCATCGTGCCGTCGACGCGGCGAGACGCTGGGCGGACGCGCATCGTGAGCTCGCCATCATCTGCGTTGCCCTACCGCTGAGCACGGCCGCCACCGCTTGGCAGCACCTCAAAAGCCTCGGGGCGAAACAAAGCGCCCCAGAGGGGCACGATGCCCGACTTGCTCGGGTGAAGGCGGAGGTGAAGAGGTATGCAGACGCGCGCCGACGCGGCGAGGCCTGGGCCCAAAAGCCTCTGCGCACCGACCGAAAGCCCGCCGCGTCGCTCAATACCCGCATGGCGGACAAGTCGGCGTCGCAGACCGTGCGCATGAGCGACCTCACCGCCATTTTGGGCGTGGACCCTGAGAAGGGCATCGTCCGGGTCGAGCCCTTTGCAACCGTTGGCGATGTTGCGCAGCACCTCGACCAAATGGGACTTCAGCTCGAAGCGACCATCGAGATGAAGGACGCAACGCTCGGCGGCTTGGTGATGGCGCTCGGCATGACCACGCACTCCCACGTCTGTGGGCTCGTCCACGACACGGTGACCGCCTATGAAGTCGTCACCGCCAATGGCGACCTCGTTCGCGCAACGGAAGACAACGAGCACGCCGACCTTTTTCGAGCGCTCCCTTGGAGCCATGGCACGCTGGGGCTGCTCGTCGCCCTCGAAATGCGGATCATTCCAGCGGCCGCCCACGTTCGCATGGTGTACCGCCCGTTTTATTCGCTGGAGGCCTATGCGGACGAGTACCAACGATTGGTCCGCCAAGACGAGCCGCCCCACTTCGTAGAAACGATCATCTTCGCAAGAGACCGCGCCGTGATCATGGAAGGGCATCTCGCGCCCGAAGCCGAGGCGCAAGTGTCGAAGCTACCCGTCAATCCGGTCAACCGTTCGTACAAGCCGCTCTTCTACAAACACGTCGAAAGCATGCTCGAGCTTGGCGAGGGCGAACACTACGAGGAGCTCTTGCCGATGCAGGACTACCTCATGCGCCACGACCGAAGCATGTGCATGTGCCTGGCGCAGATTCTTCCCACCGCCAACAAGCCCTGGTTTCGCTACACGATGGGCTGGATGCTCCCGCCAAACACCACCTTCCTCAAGGGTACGAGGCCCGCGGCCGAGCGCGAGAACACGATTCGGAAGCAAGTCTGGCAGGAGTACGCCTTTCCTGCAGAGCACTTCGCCGAGATGGTCGCGCAGGTTCACGACGACTTCGAGATCTATCCCTTGCTCGCGTATCCCTGCAAAGTCATCGACAAGGGCGGCATGGTCCGGCTGCCCGGCAATCGCGGCAAGCGATTCTCCGGACGCACCGAGACGGCTGTGTTTCTCGACATCGGGGTTTACGGCTTTCCCCAGCGGGTCAAGGATGGCGACGAGCAGTACCCTGCGGTGACCAAGGTTCGGGCGCTGGAGCAAAGAGCGCGGTCGCTCGGCGGCTTCCTTCACACGTATTGCGATGTCTTCAGCTCCGAAGAAGAGTTCTTAGAGATGTTCGATCATGGGCTCTGGCGTCAGATGCGCGAGCGATACCAAGCAGAAAGCGCCTTCCCGACGATTTACCAAAAGGTGAAACCCGAGATGGATCCGCTTCAGTTTCTCGCGCAAGAGGCGGCCTGGGAAGGCACCTCAGTTCGCTCGGGCCGGGCCGAAACGCTCAGTTTTTAGATTCATCGCGCTGCGGCAATGCGATCGAGACGCATCGAGCGGCCTCGCGCCTCGTCACTGAACATTCCGAGAATGTAGACCCGAACCAGCAGCCACCAGAAGCTTCCTTCGTTCAGCCGTGGGTCGATTTGGTCGGCGATCTTCGCGTGGGCCGCCGGCGCCTTACTCCAATGCAGCCCCGGATTTTCGTGGTGGACCGTGTGGAGGCCATTGTTGAACAGGAACCAGTTCATCACCGGGCCCACGATGTTGCGCGAGTGATTGAGCGACGACTCCTCGTCCGCGTGCACGTGCTGTACGTAATTGAAGATCAGCACGGAGTACAAGGAGAACTGCTGCGGAATCAAGACGTAGAGCAGAGCCTTTTTCCAATCGAGCAGGAACGCTGCAAGAAGGAACGCGACCAAGAGAACGTACTGCGAGATGCAGAACCAGAAGCGACTCTTGTTGATGCGGTACTGCTTCGCGAGGTAGTCGCGAATCGGCTTCTGCTGATGAAAGGCACTGACGCTCGGATAGGTCAGGAGCGTGAGAAGATTGGTCTTCTCCGTGTACCGATATGTGATCGTGTAGTCGCCCTCGCGATTGTTGAACTTGTGATGGTTCTGGTTGTGCGTCGGGATCCAACCGAAGGTGGGGAACCCGTAGAACAAGGTGAGCCAGTAGTCGGTCAGTGCGTTCAGCGGCTTCGACTTCCAGATCGTGAGGTGATTGTGGTTGTGCGCGATGACCGAAACCGAGACGGCCATGAACATGTACGCGACGAATAGCAAGGGGCTGAACGACTCCCTCGTCCATAGAACGACCAGCATCCCCGTCGTCACGGCCATGTAGAGTAGAGTTCGGATGTCGGCAGCGTATCTGAGCATTGGCATTCCTAGCGGGCCACGGATGTTGTCGCCGCGCTCCCTCGTTGTGCCTGGCTCTTGGGCCGGACGCCAGACGACACTCCGTAAAGCCGCCCAGAGCACCGATATCCACGCGGCGCGCGCACTTAACGGGCCCTACGGGGGCGCTCTACTGCTTATAGCTGGCGTCCCCGAAGCGCTTGGATTACTTCCCACAGTCTGGACGCCGCATCCAAACAGAAGAAGACGTTCCGACGAAACGTCATCATCTACACGATGGCGAGCGCCATGGGCGGCCTGGTCCAGCTCGCGCACCTCCTTTGGACCCATCTGCTCGACCAGGCGGACTACGGCCGTTTTGCGATCCTCGAGGGCGTCGTGTTCGGGGTTGCGACCGCCACGGTGACCCTGGCGCCGCAGATGTACATTCTGGTCTACGTTCACAAGAAGCCGCGCTCCGAGCTCGCGGGTGAGCTGGGTGGCATGCTCGGCCTGTCGCTCATCATTGGCGTGCTAACGACGCTCGCGGTCATCGCCCTTCCCGATTCGGTGTTCATGCTTGCGGGCGAAGCGGTCCCCCGGTGGGCTGTTGCAGGTGTGGTCCTCGCAGCGACCATCACCACGGCGCGGATCATGGCGCAGACGATCCACGAGGCGCAGAGTCAGCCGACGCGAGCGGCGATGTGGTCCGAGTTCGTCGAAGGCACTCGCCCATTCATCGCCATCTCGCTCTTTTTCCTTCTTGGGTGGACCTGGGAGGCGCGCTGGGGTGGGCTGGTTTTCGCGCACGTTGGCGCGGGGGTTGCCGCAGTCCTCATTCTCGGTCGACAAGGCTGGCTCAAGCGTGCCCCTTCGCTCGATTGTCTGCGCGTTCCCCTTCGATTTTCGGGGCCGATGGTCTTCACCGCGTTGGCCTACGTTGGATATCAAAGCGCCGATCGGCTCTACGTCGCGCTCTGGAACGGGGTCGCCGCAGCGGGCCGCTACGAGGCAGCGTACCGCATCGCCTTGCTAGTCAGCACCGTCAACGTCGTCACGCTTCATTCATTCAACCCGCTTTATTACTCGGCATATGCGCGCGGTGATCGTGAGGGAGCGGCCAAGCTCCTGCGCAGGAGCAGTTGGCAGATTGCCGCCTGGGTTGCCTTCTTGGTCGTCGCACTTCCCTTCTTGGTGATGTACACGCCGATCTTGGAAGAATCTTACCGCACCTCGCCAAGCGTACTGACGTCCATCCCCATTCTCGCCCTCGGTTTGGGATGCCTCGGCATCTCGCTCCTCTGGCAAGCGGCGCTTCTGGCGGCAACCCAAGCCAAGACCGTTTCTGCGATTGCGGTCAGCGCGGCGCTCGTCAATCTCGGTGCGGATATCGTTTTGGTCCCGCGCATGGGCGAGGTTGGGGCCGCCTGGGGTACCCTGATCGCATTTGGCTTCATGCTCGTGACTTCGATCGTCGTCGTCCGCCTTCGGCGAGTGGAGCATTAGCTTCGCGCCTCAGCGGCGGGAAGAACCCGATCTCCGATTCCCAGTCCCACGGGAGGCGGCAATCGGAATCCGCTCTTTCAAGACTTTTGGTTGCCGCTCCTCGAGGGTCTAAGATGAAGAAATGGGGCGTCTTCTTAGCACGGGGGCGGCGGGGCTGAGCCTCGTCTTGATGCTTTCGACGGGTTGTTCGGGTGACTCGGATTCGATGGGTTCCGGGGGCATCGGCGGCAACGGCGGCACGGGAGGACAGATCTCCCCGGACTGCGGCGACCGGACACGCGATGCGACCGAGGCGTGCGATGATGGGAACCAAACCGACGGCGACGGCTGCTCGGCCGACTGCATGATGATCGAAGGGGGGTACCGTTGCCCCACGGTCGGCGTGCTCTGCGTTGCGATCGTATGTGGTGATTCCCGGATCGACCCTCCGGAGACGTGCGACGATGGCAACGCGACTGGCGGCGATGGATGCAGCGCGACGTGCGAACGGGTGGATGGATGGTCCTGCCCGCTTCCTGGCGTAGCCTGCGCGGCCACCGAGTGCGGCGACGGAATCGCCGCTGGCTTCGAGCAGTGCGACGACGGAGACGCCATGCCTGGCGACGGCTGCTCCAACGAGTGCCAGCTCGAGGATGGCTACAAGTGCGACACACCCGGTGCAGACTGCGTGCCGATTCAATGCGGCGACGGCATTCGAGAGGGCACAGAGCAGTGTGATGATGGAAACGCGACGCCATTCGACGGCTGCGACGCGACCTGTAAGAACGAGCCAGACTGCGAGGGCGGGGTCTGCCAGTCGGTGTGTGGCGACGGCGTGATCCTTCCCGGCACGAGCGAAGTCTGCGACGACGGAAATACGAACGACGGCGATGGCTGCTCGAGCAGCTGCCAGGAGGAAGAGGGCTTCGCGTGCGTGCTGTCTCCGGTCGACCTGGGCGATGAGCTTTCGATTCCCGTCATCTACAGAGACTTTCGCAGCAACGACACGGCCGATCCCCTGCCGACGACGTTCAGCTTGGACTTCAACAACCCCGACGACTCCAACGGCGGGATTGCATTCGACATCACCGCGGACCAGCTCGATGCCGAGGGCAAGCCCGGGCTCTCGGGAGAGAACCCCTACGTCTACGGCTCCAACGAGGGTCCGCCCCACAGCGCTGCTTCGTTCGAGCAGTGGTACCGAACCAGCCCCACGCTCGAGCCAACCGGCAACCTGCAAGTCGTGGGAGAGCTCGTCCTCCCGAACATCGGCGCCAACGTGTACGAGTTCGACAGCTTGGACTTCCCTCCGGGATTCTTTCCCTTGGACGACCCTGCGCTTGCGCCATTCGCTTGGCCGGCGGAGCCGACGTACGGGGAGACACTGTTCGTTCCGAGTGGTGGAACCGACTTCCGCAACTTCGGATTCACGACGGAGGTGCACTACTTCTTCGTCTATCAGGGCGACGAGGTGCTGACCTTTAGCGGCGACGATGACCTCTGGGTTTTCGTCGACGGCTTTCTCTGCCTCGACGTGGGCGGGCTGCACCCCCGGGTCACCGACGTGATGAGCTTCGCAAACCCCGCCGATGCCGGAAGCGCGACTCAGGAAACCATCGTGACCGACTGCAAGGCGCGCCTGACGTCCGACGCGGTCTACGAGGTCGCGATCTTTCATGCAGAGCGGCACACCGGTGCGTCCAACTTCAGGCTCACGCTCGACGGTTTCGTCACTGAAATCTCGACCTGTGACTACACCTGCGGCGACGGCATCGCGACCCGCTTCGAGTTCTGCGACGACGGTCCCGGGCAGAACACCGGCGCCTACGGGCATTGCCTGCCAGACTGCTCCGGGCTCGGGCCATACTGCGGCGATGGCAGCGTCGACGCGGGTTTCGAGGAATGCGACGACGGCGACAACCTCGGCGGCCCGGGTGGCTGCAATCCCGACTGCACGGAGGGCCCGACCTGCGGGGATGGAATTCGGCAGCCCGAGCTGGGTGAGGGCTGCGATGCGGGTCCGGACAATGGAATCCCCGGCTCCGGATGCAGCGCGACCTGCGAGGTCGTCGTCGAGTAGCACAGAAGCGCCGACCGGCCGGGTTGCCGACTCTCGCTCAGACCTTGGGCATCTGCTGCGAGTCGCGAAGACGCTTTTCGGCATTGCGCCGCTGGGTCTCCGCCGCGTCGCGTAGCTGCGTTGCGCCCTTGAGGTTCTCGATGAGCTCGGCTTGATCTTTCAAGCTCTGGTTCAAGTGATTGGTGATGACATCGACGCTGACGACAGCAATGCCACAGAACACAGCGAAGAGAGCAGTGATGCGCAGCCAATTCATGAACACGGTGGGCTCGTAAAAGTCCAAGGTCTCGACCGCCATCAGGCCTGTCGACAAGACCGCCCCGACGCCAAGCAAGGCGAGCAGGTTCAAGCCGAGCGCGATCAGCGTCACGCGGCGCCCGAAAAACACCGATGCGAGGACGCTCTGACCGGCCAGAATCAGAATGGGGGCGCCGAGGTAACCCACCGCAAGCAGGGCGAGGACGCCCACGATGTAGAGGAGGGCGAGAAAGCCAAGCGCCCTCACCGCGTAGGGCAGACGTTTCATCAGAAGCAGCACGAGGGCGCCCGTGTACATGACCACCGCTCCTCCGAGCACCGTCCATGCACCTCTCTCGACCGCATCGATGAGGGTGCGGACAAACGCCGCGCCGCCGACTACCACCGCGACGAGGAGCGACATGTTGAGCACTTGCAGGCGTAGCCCTTTGGCCTCGTCGACGACGTCTCGGTTCAATGAAGTGACGCCCAATTTTGCCACGGTCCGCGAATCCTAGCCCTTTGGCTCATGAAGCTCCAGTCTGGCCGGGCGGGAATGCCAAAATCTTGCACCAGTCTCCATGATCGCAGCCGTGAGGGGCTTCGCGCCTTGCCTAAAGGCAGCCTAGGGCGGGCGCTCTTAGCGTTGAGCCACTACCAGACGCGAAACATCGGCGTTGGCATGATCGCGACGATGGCTTGGTTCAAGGTCGCTCGGGCCACTGCGACCTCCGGGTCGATCGTCTCGCTCAGTATCAGCCCCTGCGCTCGCACCAAGTGAACGTGAGCCTCGTCGCCTGAGGTTCGTTCCACGCCGTTGGCTCGCGCGACCTGAATCGCCGGGGTAGAAAACCGCATGGCTCAAATCGACATCTTCAACGGCGACGCCGACGGCATCTGCGCGCTGACCCAGCTTCGCAACGCCGAGCCTTTGGAAAGCACGCTCATCACCGGAGTGAAGCGCGACATCGCCTTGGTCGCGAAAGCCGAAGTCCATGCAGGCGATCAAATCACCGTGCTCGACCTCAGCTTCGACAAGAACCGCGATGGCGTGCTGATGGCACTCCAAGCGGGCGCGGAGGTCTTGTACGTCGACCATCATTTCGCCGGGGAGATTCTCGAGAGTGACAAGCTCACCACGATCATCGACCCCGATCCGAACGTCTGTACCAGCCTGCTCGTCAACGGCTACCTCAAAGGGAAGTACGTCGACTGGGCCGTGACGGGCGCCTTTGGCGACAACCTCAAGGCCAGCGCGCAGACCCTTGCCGCTCCATTGGGCTTTTCGGAAAAGCAGCTCCGCCTTCTCGAGAATCTCGGCATCTACATCAACTATAACGGGTACGGCTCGTCGATCGAGGATCTGCACTTCCCGCCGGCCGAGCTCTTCGAGCTGGTGCGTCCGTTCCCAAGTCCGTTCGCCTTCGTCGAAGAGGCGGCCGACGTCTTTGCAAAACTCGAGTCCGGCTACCGCGGCGACATGGCTGCGGCCGCCGCGGTCAGGCCGGAGCACGAAACGGAGAGGATAGCCGTCATCATCCTGCCAAACGAGGCCTGGGCACGCCGTGTCTCCGGGGTCTACAGCAATGACCTCGCCAACGGCTCACCCGGACGCGCTCACGCCGTGCTCACCGCGCGCGCAGATGGAACATATCTCGTCAGCGTGCGGGCACCGCTCGACAACAAGCACGGCGCCGACGCGCTATGCCGGCAGTTCCCGACGGGCGGCGGCCGCGCTGCTGCCGCAGGCATCAACGCGCTCCCTGCCGATCAGCTCGACGCCTTCATCGACGCGCTTGCCGCTTCGTATGCCTAGGTGCGCCGGCCGATGCCGGACCAGATGCCTTCGTGGAGGAGCTCCAGAACACCCTTGGCACAGGGCTCTTCGTCGCCAAGCATGAGGCGCTTGTCAATCAAGAGGAAGGCCGCCCCGTGCACGGCGGACCAGGCCATCAGGCCCGCGTCCTGCACGCTCCGAGTCAAGAGCCCTTCTTGCTCGCAGCTTTCGAGGATGCCGCGAAGGCCTGCAAACGCTGCATCGCCGGCTTCGCAAAGCTCGGGCACGTCGCGCGACGGCATCCAGCCGAACATCAATCGAAAGAGCTCGGGATGCAGGGATGCGAACTCGAGGTAGCCCAGGCCCGCTCGCCGCAACCGCTCCTCGCCGTTGGCGCTGCCCTCTTGTTGGGCCAGCATCCTCTCCCGGAGGCGCTGAAAGCCGCGGACGGCGAGTGCAGCCAGCAATGCGTCCTTGTCTTCGAAATGCCGGTAGGGGGCCCCGGGGGTTACCCCCAGCCGACGCCCCACTTTGCGGAGCGAAAGCCCCGCGGGGCCCTCTTCCTCGAGAAGCAACTCGGCCGCCTCGAGCAAGGATTCGCGCAATTCGCCGTGATGATAGGCCTTTTTTGCGGTTGCCATGGGGCAGTGTAACTTAATCATCGGACCTCAGTAAACAGTGTTGACATTCAAGGTAAACGTCGTATACATTGATGTATACAGTGAATACATCAGGAGGTCAACATGAACAAGCCACTACTCACACTTGGAATCATTCTCTCTCTCGGCACCGTGGGCTGCGCCGGTTTCGGGGTTCAGCAGACCTCGAGCCTCGGTAGCCAATTCCAGAAGCAGCAAGGGCTCGACGAGCTCTGGAGCTCTACCGAACAGGCGCCCGCGCAGGGGCTCGAGACGCCGCGCTACGCCGATCAGAGCCTGGGCGACCTTTGGAGCGAGGGTGTCGAGGGCCTCGAGGCGGTGCGAGGCGGCGAATCGCAGCAGCCTTCCACCAGCGGCGACCTTTGGAACCCCGCCTCTGTAACGCGCAGCTGGGAGACCCACCGAGGCCAAACGGGGACCCCTCCGCGCAGCCTCCTCTTCGGTGACTCGGCGGGCGGTCGAATCCGCTACTAAGCGTGCGCGCCAGGGTCGGTGGTCTTCGAGACCGCCGACCCTGGCGTGCAGGCGGCCTAGCCCACGGGTCTAGGTCTGCCTGCCCTTCGAAAGGACGGCTGATTCCTCAGCGGAGATAATCGAAATCATTGCATTTTTCGCGACTAAATAATGATATCATCGAAAAATTGCAGCCTTAATACTTGACGCATCGCGTCGTAGGCACCAGAGTGGTGAGCAAGGAAAGCGGATCACAGGCCCCAGCAAGTGCTCCGCCGAACCGATTGGGGGTTACCCATGGATACGCAACTACTAATCGTCATTATGTCTATCGTCGCGCTTCACGTCGCCGCCATCGGAGGTGGGGGCTTGGTGCTGGGCATCATGCGGCTGCTTGGCCGCGGGCCTGCCACCGCCAACGGAGCCGACGACCGAGACTCGATCCACTGAGTCCGCGGCGCGAGCTCGGGGCAGGCCAGGTCAGCACCAGGAAGCCTGGTGGCCCGGCTGCTCTAGAAGCTCGCGCAGGTTTGCGGACACGACCCGATAGCCGACGTTGCCGTAGAGCTTCTGCCGGCCTTGGTTCAGGTAATAGGTGGGGCTGCCTTCGATCTTGAGCTCGTCACGCAGCTCGATGTCTCGGCACAGCTCGGCCATGGCTTCGCCCGAGCTGAGCTTGGCTTCGATCGCGGGGACCGGGATTCCGACCTGCCCGAGCACGTCGAGCAGCACCTGGCGACTCGAAATGTCGCGGGCGTGCTTGAAGAACGCCGTGCGAACCTGCCAAATCGCCTCTTCAAAAATCGAGCGGCGCTCGAGCTCCTCGCGCCGTGCCGAGTCCACGATGCCCTCTTCGGTGAGCAAGCGCACAGCGCAGAGCATTTCGTGCGCGGCCGACGAGGTCGTCGGTGCAACCTCGCTCCAAACCCGTTCGTTCATCGAAACGTGCGGGAACCTCTCGGCGACTCCCCGTACGTGCTCGCCAAAACCCGCATAGCCGCCACGCTTCTTCCAGCCTTCGGCGATTCGATGCCGCGTCGCACCAAAGATCGGGATGAAGCGGTACTCCAGCTCGATCGAGGTCCCGAACTCCTTGCGCAGCTCGTCCAAGCGGGCCTCGGCCACGTAGGCCCAAACACACAGGACGTCCGAGACGTAAGAGATCTGGATGGTCATTCGACCACCAAATAGGCGATGCCGGCGATGAAGAGAAGGGCGAAGACCACGAGCCATTGACGCCAGATATCGTTTTGGAGCGCTGATCCCTCAGCGGGCTCCATGGCCTCGGTGCGGGTGCAGTTCGGACATCGCGGATCGTTCCCGGCGTACTTGGGATTGAACTCGAGATCACAGTCGGCGCACCGGTAGCGGTCGGACATCGCGGTCACCAGCTACCCATGCTGCCCATGTCGTGAACATCGGCGAAGCCCTTGCTTTCGAGGAGTCGCTTGGCCATCGCGCTGCGCGCGCCGCTCTGGCAGTAGAGGACGATTGGCCTGCTCTTATCGCCGAGCTCCTCAGTGCGACCCCCAAGCTCTTGGATCGGAATGCTGATGGCGCCTTCGATGTGCCCGCCCGAGAACTCACCGGGGCTTCGGACATCGACGAGAATCGCCCCCTCCGCAACGAGGGAGCGCGCGTCGCTTCCCGAAATCCGAACGGCGGTGAACCGCTGGTAAAGGACGAACACGACGATGAGCGCCAAGATGACCAAGATGATCTTCGAAATCATGCGCCCAAGGATAGTCCCACGCGCCGCGAGCGCCACAGGGACGTTTGGGGTTAGGCGGACTGACGCGAATGCGGCATCGGGGCGAAAAGCGCGCTAGACCTGCGACATGAGCGAGCCGAAGGGCAAGGCCGAGGGCCAAGAGAACGCGCCAAACTTCGTCCACGACTTGGTCCGCGAAGATCTACGCACCGGCAAGCACGGTGGCCAGGTCGTGACGCGATTTCCGCCCGAGCCGAACGGTTACCTGCACATCGGCCATGCGAAGTCGATCTGTTTGAATTTCACGACGGCCGCCTTGGCCGAGCGGGGGCGCTGTCACCTGCGCTTCGACGATACGAACCCGGAAGCCGAGGACACTGAGTACGTCGAGTCGATTCGCGAAGACGTTCGTTGGCTGGGGTTCGATTGGGGCAGCCACGAGTACTTCGCATCCGACTACTTCGAAAAGCTCTACGACTGCGCCGTCGATCTCATCAAGCGCAGTTTCGCATATGTCGATAGCCAGACGCTCGAAGAGATTCGCGAAGGTCGAGGCGATTTCTACAAGCCGGGTGCGAACAGCCCGTACCGCGATCGAAGCGTCGAAGAGAACCTGGAGCTCTTCGCGGGCATGCGGGCTGGCAGGTTCGAAGAAGGCGCTCACGTGCTGCGTGCGAAGATCGACATGGCATCCAAGGACGTCAATCTGCGCGATCCCTTGATGTACCGTATTCGCAAGGTCACGCACCATCGGACGGGTGACGACTGGTGCATCTATCCGATGTACGACTACGCACACCCGATGTCCGATGCGTTCGAAGGAATTACGCACTCGGTCTGCACCTTGGAGTTCGCGCACCACAATCCGCTCTATCAGTGGTTCGTTTCGCACTTCGAATTCGACCCGATACCCTGGCAGTACGAATTCGCGCGCCTGAACCTCACGTACACGGTCATGAGCAAGCGGCTCTTGAAGCGGCTCGTCGAAGAGGGCCACGTGAGCGGCTGGGATGACCCACGGATGCCGACCATTGCCGGAATGCGCCGTAGAGGATACACGCCAGCCGCGATCCGGCGCTTTGCCGAACGGATTGGGGTTTCCCGCCGCGACAGCATCGTCGATGTGGGCCTTCTCGAGCATGCGCTTCGCGAAGACCTCAACGCGACGTCGCCGCGCACCATGGCGGTGCTGCGTCCCCTGAAGCTGGTCATCGAGAACTTCCCCGAGGACGAGGAAGTCGAGCTCGAGGCGCCCTTCAGCCCAAACGACGAGAGCTTCGGTTCGCGGCGCCTCCATCTGACACGCGAGGTGTTCATCGAGCGCGACGATTTCATGGAAGAGCCCATGAAGAAGTGGTTTCGCTTAGCGCCAGGAAAAGAAGTGCGGCTTCGTTACGGCGCTCTGGTCACCTGCAACGAGATCATCAGAGACGAAGCGGGCAACGTCGTCGAGTTGCGCTGCAGCTGGGACCCGGCATCCAAAGGTGGCAACGCGCCGGACGGCCGCAAGGTGCGAGGTACGATCCATTGGGTGAGCGCCAAGCACGCCGTCGACGCTGAAGTACGCCTCTACGACCGTCTCTTCAAAGATGAGAATCCACTCGACGAGTCACTCGAAGGCGATTTCACCTCGCGCATCAACCCGGAATCGCTCGAAGTGCTGCAGGGCGCAAAGCTCGAGCCGAACCTCGGCGCACGCGGGCCCGGCGAACGTGTCCAGTTCGAGCGACTTGGCTACTTCATCGTCGATGCCGACAGCCGGCCGGAGCGCCCCGTCTACAATCGGACGATCCAGCTCAAAGATTCCTGGGCCAAGCTCGCGAAGCGATAGAGCGGGCTTACTTCCCCTTGAACTCGGGAGGCCGCTTCTGGAAGAAGGCCATCACCCCTTCCTGCAGGTCCTCGGAGGCCATCACGCGCTCGAGCGCCGCGTATTCGTGCAAGAGGCCGTCGTCGAGGGACTTCGGGCCGCCTCGAACGACCGCATCGAGGATCCCCGCGACGGCGAGAGGCGCTTTGTTGGCGAGCTCCGACGCGAGGCGAGCGACTTGCGTGTCGAGGTCCTCGGGCTCGCAAACCCGGGTGAGCAGGCCCGCTTCAAACGCCTCGTCGGCGTCCAGCTTCTTGGAGAGCAACATGATCTCGAGTGCGCGGGCGCGTCCCACGGTGCGCGTCAGGCGCTGCGTCCCTCCCCACGCCGGCACCACGCCGAGCTCGACCTCGGGCAGGCCGATCTTCACACCGTGCGCGCCAATCCGAAAGTGACAGGCCAAGGCGATTTCGAGACCTCCGCCCAAGCACGCTCCGCGAATCGCACATACGACTGGCTTGCTCATGGTTTCGATGCTGCGGATGACGCGCAATCGCTGCTCGATGAAGCTTTGGACACCGCGGTCGGCTGCCGCCGCGCCGAATTCGCGGATATCGGCCCCTACCGAGAAATTTTTGTCGCCTGCGCCTCGCAGGATGACCGCACGAACCTTCTCGTCTTGCTCGATTTCGTCGACGGTTTTCTCGAGCGCGTCGATCAGGGCCATGCTCAAGCGGTTGTAGGGAGGGTCGTTGAGCTCGATTGTCGCAACCGAGGCTGCGCGACGAACGAGGATCGGTTCTTCTTCGCTGTTGACGGCTTCCATCGCCCGTCCCTCAGTACCACATCGGGGCCCGCCGCTGCGCGGAAACCTCTGGTATGCTCTCGGCCGCAGTGCGCGTGTTCATCATCGTCGTCTTGCTCATCGGGCTTGCCGGTCTCGTGGCCGTCGCTTGGCTCACGGCGCGCGGTCCCAGCGCTGCGCAGGCCGCGCGCATCGCCGAGGTGCTCGAGGATACCCGCCCTGCCGGTGAGCCGGCTGCATATGCGCATTGCGCGTCCTGTCATCTGCACGACGGCAGCGGCAGGCCCGATGGCTCGATCCCCCGACTTGCCGGACAGCGGCGCGCCGTCCTCGAAAACAAGCTCTACCGGCTGAGAGCTGGAACGATGCATCTTTCCGTGATGGATCCGTACGCGCGCACCTTGCTGCCCAGCGAGGTCAGCGAGATCGCGGCCTATCTTTCTCGGCTGCCCGAGATCGAAATCGCGACCAGCGCCGCCAGCGACGAAGAACACGACCGGGGTGCAGCCCTGTACGCCCAGCACTGCGTCTCTTGTCACGGTGCACGCGGCGAAGGGCACGATGGCGTGCTTGCTTCTCGGCTTTGCGGTCAGTACGCCGGCTACCTCGAACGTCGTCTGAAAGAAGCCGCGGCTGGCACGCGCGGCCCGGCCGATGCGATCATGCAGGGCGTGGTGGACACCGTGCCCATCGACGATTTGCGGCTGATCGTGGCCTGGCTGGCGGCCGGAAAGGGATGCGCGTCGCCATGAGCAATCGATTGACCCGCAGGCGCTTTGTGCGGGTGACGGGAGGCGCCGCCGTCGTAGGGTCGATCGGAGCTCCGGGTTTGGTGCGGGCTGCCGCAGCCGACGAAGCAGGGTTCGCGACGCCGCATGTGAACGTGGTCGTGATCGGCGCAGGGCTCTCGGGGCTGATGGCAGGGCGCGAGCTCCAGAAGCGGGGCGTCGATTCGTTCATCGTGCTCGAGGCGCGAGAGCGCGTCGGCGGACGCACCCTCAACATGCCCATCGGCGGCGGGCACATCGTGGAGGTCGGTGGGGAATGGATCGGCCCCGGTCAAAACGCCATTGCCACCCTAATCGACGAGCTTGGAATCGGCGCCTTCGATCACTACTACGACGGCGACACGACCTATGACATCGAGGGCCGCATATCTCGCGGGCTTCTGCCGGACGTGAGCCTTTCCGAAGCGGTCGATTTCGGCAGAGTCGCCTGGCAGCTCGATCGTCTTGCCAAAAAGATGCCGGTCGGCGAGCCCTGGCGCATGCCCGACGCTGCGGCGCTCGACCAGGCCACCCTGGGGAACTGGCTCCGCGAGCACGCTTCGACGAGCTTCACGCCGTCGGTGTTTCGCTTGATCAGCCGTGCGGTCTGGTCGGGCTACCCCGAGCGCATCTCGTTGCTCTGGGTCTTGCACTATCTGCGTTCGGCAGGAGGCCTGTTGCCGGTGATCCTCAACGACGGCGGGGCTCAGGATCAGCGCATCGAAGGAGGCTCGCAGGTCATCTCGGAGCGCATGGCGTCCGACCTCGGCGATCGGGTTCTTCTCGGGAGCCCCGTCCTTCGCATCGAGGATCGCGCTCCCAAGCGCATGCGGGTGGTCACTGCAAGCGAGACCTTCACCGCCGACCGTGTCATCGTCGCCATGGCGCCCGCGGACACCGCACGGATCGAGTTTTTACCGGCCCTGCCCAAACCGCGCCGGGACCTGGTCTCGGGCTGGGCGCGCCTTCCGCGCCTTCCATTGGTCAAAGCCGCCATGTTGTACGAGCGTCCGTTCTGGCGAGCAGACGGCCGGAACGGCGCGATGCAAAGCGACCGCAGCCCTATCCAGCTCGTGTTCGACAACTCGCCCGAAGACGCATCGATGGGCGTGCTCAGCTGCTTCCTTTCGGTCGTCGAGTGTCCGCACCTCGCCGACCGCAAACTGCGCGAGGAGGGTTTGAAAGAAGAGCTCGCGCGCTACTTCGGGCCGAAGGCGCTCGACGCAACCGGCTACGTCGAAAAGGACTGGGCGGCCGACCCCTGGAGCACAGGCTGCATCACTCCCTTGACCCCCGGGGTGCTCACCGCGGCGGGCGAGCACCTTCGCAAGCCGAGCGGCCGCATCTTTTGGGCGGGCACCGAAAGCGCCAAGCGCTGGTGCGGGTACATGGACGGCGCCATCTCCGCGGGTGCGCGCGCGGCTGGTGAAGCGTACGCGTCGCTGAAGGGCTAGCGCCCTCAGATTGCGCTGAGGATCCAGCGTCGGCTGTCGACCGGGTCGATCACCGCATCGATCTCGAAGTGTGCCGCCATGTTGACGGCTTTTCCGCGCTCGTAGAGCCCATCCACCATTTGCTGGAACACCGTTTCGCGCGCCTCGGCGTCTTCGATCGCCGCCAGCTCTTTGCGAAAGCCAAGCTTCACCGCCCCTTCGAGGCCCATGCCTCCGAACTCGCCGGTCGGCCAGGAGATCGTGAACGCGGGCGCTTTGAAGCTCCCGCCTGCCATCGACTGCGCGCCGAGCCCATAGCCCTTGCGCAAGACGATCGTGCAAAAGGGAACCTCGAGGGCGGCGCTCGTCGTGAAGAGCTTGGCGGCGCGTTTCACGAGCCCCGTCTCTTCGGCGTCGGGCCCCACCATGAA
>CAMYMX010000003.1 GCA_947259605.1 uncultured Polyangiaceae bacterium
TCCTGCAGGCTCACGTCTTCGACGATACGCCGCCCTTGGAACTCCGGCGTCGGCACCTCGTCGCTCTTCCATTCGATGGGCGTGTCGTTTTCGCGCGCCATTTCGAGAGAAACGAGCTCCCGGTTCTGCCGGTGCTCGAAGAGCCTGCGCGACTTCTCCTGCTCACTTCGATTCTTCGCGTCAATTTCGGTTCGACGCTCGGGACTCAAGAGGTCGGAAACCACGTTGACGACGCGAGATGCGTCGAGGACATGCATGGTGCTGCCCTCGTACCCCGGAGCGATCTTGACGGCGGTGTGCGCCCGACTCGTCGTCGCGCCACCGATGAGAAGCGGAACGGTCATGCCGCGACGCTGCATCTCCGACGCGACGTAGACCATCTCGTCGAGCGATGGCGTGATCAGGCCGCTTAGACCCACCACATCGCAGCCTTCGGCCTCCGCCGTATCGAGAATCTTCTGGGCAGGAACCATGACGCCCAGATCGACGACCGCGTAGTTGTTGCAGCCGAGAACGACGCCGACGATGTTCTTGCCGATGTCGTGCACGTCGCCCTTCACAGTGGCTAGCAACACCTTGCCCTGCGCGGCGCGTTCGGTCTTCTCATCCGCCATGAACGGTTCGAGGTGCGCCACTGCCTTCTTCATGACGCGCGCGCTCTTCACGACCTGAGGCAGGAACATTTTGCCGGAGCCAAAGAGATCTCCGACGACCGCCATTCCACTCATCAGCGGACCTTCGATGACGTCGAGGGGCCGGGCATTCTTCAGGCGAGCTTCCTCGGTGTCCTCGATGACAAACTCGACGACGCCGTTGACCAACGCGTATTCGAGGCGCTTCTCGACAGTCGCCTCGCGCCAGCTCATGTCATGCTTCTGCTGCCTCCCCCTGCCTTTGACCGTCTCGGCCAGCGTCACCAGCCGCTCGGTCGCGTCAGGGCGGCGGTTGAAGATCACGTCCTCGACGTGCTCCAACAGGTCATCGGGGAGCTCAGCGTAGACTTCCAGTTGCCCTGCGTTGACAATGCCCATGTCCATGCCGGCCGCGATCGCATGGTAGAGAAACGCCGAGTGCATCGCTTCGCGAACACGGTTGTTGCCACGGAACGAAAAGCTGAGATTACTAACCCCACCGCTGACCAGCGCGCCGGGGCAGCGCTCTTTGATCTGCCGGGTCGCCTCGATGAAGTCGATCGCGTACGCGTTGTGCTCCTCGATTCCCGTGGCCACGGCGAAGATGTTGGGATCGAAGACGATGTCGGTCGGGGCGAAGCCGGCTTTTTCGACCAGTAGCTGGTAGGCGCGCGCACAGATCTCGACCTTTCGTTCGATCGTATCGGCCTGCCCCTGTTCGTCAAAGGCCATCACGACGGCTGCAGCTCCGTAGCGGCGCACGTGCCGAGCCTTGCTGAGGAATTCCGCTTCGCCTTCTTTCATGCTGATCGAGTTGACGATCGATTTGCCTTGCACGCACTTGAGCCCAGCCTCGATTACGGTCCACTTGGAGCTGTCGATCATGATGGGAACGCGGGAGATTTCGGGTTCGGAGCCGATGAGATTCAGGAACGTGGTCATCGCTTGCTCAGATTCGAGCATGCCCTCGTCCATGTTGATGTCGATGATGTTTGCGCCGTTTCGAACCTGCTGGAGCGCAACCGACACCGCCTCCGGGTAGTCACCCTCGGTGATCAACTTACGGAACTTTGCCGAGCCGGTGACGTTGGTTCGCTCTCCGACCAGGATGAAGTTGGTCTCAGGACGGATGACCAGGGGCTCGAGTCCACTGAAACTCGGAAAGTGCACGTCCCTCTCGGGTTTCGGGCGCGGGGGCACCTCCCGCACCGCTTCTACGATGGCCCGGATGTGGTCCGGCGTCGTGCCGCAGCAGCCGCCGATGATGTTGATCATCCCATCGGCGGCGAAGCCGCGCAAAAGCTCGCTCATCTGCTCCGGAGTTTGGTCGTAGCCGCCGAACGCATTGGGGAGGCCTGCGTTCGGGTAGCAATGCACGTAGCAATCCGCGACCGCTGCCAGCTCTTTCAGGAAGGGTCGCATCTCTTGCGCGCCGAGCGAGCAGTTGATTCCAACGGCGAGGGGCCGCGCGTGCTCGATCGACAAATAGAACGCCTCGACCGTCTGGCCCGAGAGGGTGCGCCCGCTCTTGTCCACGATGGTGACCGAAATCACCAGCGGGAGCCGGACGCCCTTCTCTTCGAAGACGTCCTCGATCGCGCAGAGGGCAGCCTTGGCATTGAGCGTGTCGAAAATCGTTTCGACCAGCAGCAAGTCCGCCCCGCCGTCGAGGAGGCCGCGCACCTGCTCTGCGTATCCTTCACGGGCTTCGTCGAAGGTGAGCGCCCTGTAGCCCGGATCATTGACGTCGGGACTGAGACTCAGGGTCTTGTTGAGTGGGCCGATCGCACCAGCGACGTAGCAATCCCTGTCCGAGCGGCTGGCGGTCGCCTCCTTGGCAAGACGTGCGGCAGCGACGTTGAGCTCGTACACGATCTCCTGCAGTTCATAGTCGGCTTGCGAGAAGGCGTTCGAGTTGAAGGTGTTGGTCTCGATGATGTCTGCGCCAGCATCGAGGTACTCCTCGTGGATCCCTCGGATCACGTCCGGCCGCGTGAGAACCAGTAGGTCGTTGTTCCCCTGCAGGCTACTCGGATGGTCGACGAAGCGGTCGCCCCTAAAATCAGCCTCTTCGAGGCCCGCACGCTGGATCATCGTGCCCATCGCACCGTCGAAAAAGACAATCCGCTGCTCGATTAGCTCCTTCAGCCGGGCCGTGGTCAGGTCGTCATTCATCTGCTTCAAACCTCATCTTCGAGAACTCGCGTAATGACCTTAAAAGGTGGCATGCGCCCGTAGTTCAGCGCACGCCTTCCACCGTTGGCGAGTGCGTTCCCAAGCCTGATATACTCCTGATGGGTTAAGCTACTATGCTTAGACTGGTGTGCTTGCAATGAATTCCAATCGATTGGCTTTTGGTACGGCGTGGATTCGCTTCTTGTTAGCAGCCTGCGGGATTTGGCTGGTCCCCCTCTTGTATCCGCCGATGGCCGCGCATCGTTGGGTGTTCATCGCCTACGCCGGCGTCGCGATCGTCGAGCAGTTCTTGATTTGGCGCGACATCGCCAATCCATGGCGCCCGGTTCTCGGCGGAATTCTCGATATGGCGCTGCTCACATTCATCGTTCAGCGCGTCGGCTCTTCCCGGACGGTCATGGTGGCGCTCTACTTCGTCGCAGGAATCGTGAGCTCGCTCGTCGTGACACCAAGAATGGGTGTCTTGCTTTCGGCCATAGGGGCGGCGATGTATTCGGCGGTCGTCATGATGGAGGTCCGCGGCGTGTTGCCGTTCGCTCCGGATGGACCCGCCTGGATGCAGTCGGGACGACCCAGTCCCATCGACGGCTTCTTGCAGGCCGTCCTGGTCACCACACTTCTGATGTTTGGCACCGCCATCGTGGCGACGCTGATTCGGAAGATCAACCAGCGCGAAACCGAGCTGGTGGTCGCCAACGAGCGCCTCGGGGAGCTGTCACGGCAGGACCCACTGACGAAGCTCTGGAATCGTCGTCACATTTTGAGCCACATCGAGCAAGGACTTGCCTGGTTGAACCGCGGAAGGCCGATGGCTGTCGTGATGATCGACCTCGACCAGTTCAAGCGGGTCAACGACACGCGTGGCCACCTCGAAGGGGATCAAGTGCTCAAGAGCGTCGCCGAAGCGCTCCGACGGTCGACGCGTGAGGTCGATGTCGCCGGCCGATATGGCGGCGACGAGTTCGTGATCGTGCTGCAGGACACGAATCAGGATGAAGGGCGCGTGGCGGGGAACCGTTTCGTGACGGCGATCCGGGAAGTTGGCATGAAGTTCGACCCGCTGAAGCCGGTCACCGCGAGCGCCGGCTTGAGTATTGCCCGCCCAGGAGACACGGTGGAAGGCGTCTTGAAGCGGGCTGACGATTTCGCATATTCCGCCAAGGGCAAGGGCGGGAATCGCCTGTGTGGCTAAACCATGGTTGACAAAGTCTTGATCGCCGGCTGCGGCGACGTCGGAAACGCACTCGCGGCACGGCTGCTTACCGAAGGCTGTGAGGTCTGGGGGGTACGCCGCCGAGTCGAGGCGTTGCGCGAAGGAGTCCAGCCTTGGCTCATCGATCTGACTGAGCCGAGCGGCTTCGGCACCCCACCCGCTGCGTTCGACTACCTTTTCTACGCGGCGAGCGCCGACCGCCGGGACGAAGACCATTATCGCGCGATTTACGTCGACGGTCTTCGGGACCTCTTGGCGGCCTTGCGAAAAGCAGGCAGCCCCCTTCGCCGCGTCTTTTTCACGTCCAGCACCGCAGTCTACGGCCAAATCGCGGGTGAATGGGTCGACGAGGCCTCAGCCACCGAACCGCTTGGCTTCAATGGACGCGTTCTCCTGGACGCCGAAGCAATCGTTCGCGAAGCCCCCGAGTTGGGTATCAATGTGCGACTGTCGGGGATTTACGGCCCTGGAAGAACCCGACTCGTGCAAAAAGTCTGGAACGGCGAGGCCCTCGCGACCAAAAGCTGGACCAACCGCATTCACGTCGAGGACTGCGCAGGCGCCTTGCATCACCTGATGCGTATCGACAATCCCGAAGCCCTCTATTTGGCGTCCGACGACGAGCCCGCTACGACCGCAGACGTCACGACCTGGCTCAGCCGCGAGCTCGGTGTTCCTGCACCTCCGGAGCCCGCGACGGACAATCAACCGGAGCGATTGAACAAGCGATGCCGCACCACACGGCTGCGAGATTCTGGGTACCGCTTCGAGCAACCGACCTTCCGCGAGGGCTATCGGCCAATCGTCCGCGAGTTCCTGCGGCAGCTCAGCTAGTTCGGCGCGACCGAAGGGCGCTAGCCAGTTCGGTTAATGATGTGAAAACCGAAGGGCGTTTCTACGACCGCACTCGTATCTCCCACTTCGAGCGCAAACGCGGCATCTTCGAAACCCTTGACCATCTGTCCGCGGCCAAAGCCACCGAGGTCACCGCCCGATTGTGCGGATCCGCAATCGGAATGCTGACGCGCGAGGGCGGCGAAGTCCACGCCGTCTTGAAGTTGTTTCGCGATGTCGGCGATTTGGGTCTGCGCTTCCTCTTTGCTGCGCGTCGCGGAGGACCGCTCCGAGCCTGCGTACATGAGAAGGATGTGCGACGCGTTGATCTGTTCTGCCATGTTCATCTCCCCCGCGAGCTCCACCCTAGCAGACTTCAGCGAAGCCTACAGCGCTGAAATCCGCGTCAACTTGCCGCCGCAGAGTCCCTCGACGGCAACGCGGTCGACCTTCCCCGAGCGATTGAGCGGAAGCGCATCGAGGACGCAGACGCGCTTGGGATGCTTGTACGGCGCGAGCCCCTTCTCGAGCCGCGTACCAAGGCGTTGGGCGCTGTACCGAGCAGAGTCGATGACGAGAGCGGCCACGACTTCCTCGCCCCAGTCCGCGTGCGGCAGCGAAAAAACACAGGCGGATACGATGCCCGGAACGCTTTCGAGCCAGGCTTCGACCTCTTGAGGCGCGACCTTCTCGCCGCCGGTGACGATCAGATCGTCGAGACGCCCCCCAACCGAGAGCTGCCCGTCCGAGAGAAAAGAACCGAAGTCGCCGGTGCGGAACCAGCCGTCGGGCGTCCAGGAGTCACCGCTGCGATCTTTGCCGAGATACCCGTCCATGAGCATGTCGCCGCGGATTTGGATTTCGTCGTCCTCGATTCGAATCTCCGCGCCGGGCAAGACCTCGCCTGAACCGGACCCTCCGCTTTGTCGGGGCCTTTGCGTCGTCACCTGAGAGCAGGCTTCGGTGCATCCGTACGTCGCGAGCGTCGGAACTCCTCGCTGCTTGGCCCTGACACGAAGCTCGATCGGAAACGGCGCGCCGCCAACCAAGACCGCGCGAAGCTCGGGCCCCGGCGTCCAGGCCGGATCTTCCAACAACAGCAGACGGCGAAGCATGGTGGGTACGACGCTGAGGAGCGTCACGCGATCCTTGGACATCCGCGAGCTCAGCGCGCGTGGATCGAAGGCACCAGGGCCCAACACGATGCACCGCCTCGCGATGAGCGAGCGAGTGACGATCGACAGCCCGCCGACGTGGGCGGGCGGCAGGCAAAGGAGCCAACGATCATCGGGAAGCCAGCCGAGATTCGACGCATGTGCGGCTTCCGACGCCATGAATGCCCGCCGAGACAGCCGGGCTCCGCGAGGTGTGCCGCTCGAACCCGATGTGTAGGCGATGACCAAGGTCTGCTCGGCGGGGGTCGAGACCGGCGGCGCGATCGGCTGAGCTGACGTCTCATCGGGAACGCCGACTTCGATCCGATGCGCGGGCTGTGCCTCCTCGAGAATGACGGCCCGTTCACGATCTCGGAGGCCCGCGTGTAGCAGGACTGCAGGACAACCGAGCTCGAAGAGAGCGTACAACCAGACGATCGAGTCGACATCGACCTCGGGCGTGAGCGCAACCCGGTCGCCACGCTTCACCCCGCCGTCGGCAAGAGAGGCCATCGCGGTGCGAACGCGTGCCGCAACCTCCGCATAGGACCATACCCGGCCACCGGCGATCAGACAGTCGCGACCGGGATCTTCAATCGCTGCCGCGAGCAGGCTCAGCTCATGCATCGGGGTCCTCTTCGAATCTCAGCCCCAGGCCGGGCGCCTCGTGCGGGACGATCTGACGTTCCCGAATCGCGGCGATCCGGTGAGGCGGCCAGAGCCCGAGGGCCGGATGCTCCCCTAGCCCGGCTGCAAGCTCGGTTTGCAGCACAAGGGCGAGCTCCGCGGTCGCCGCGCGCGCGATCGGGCCATCGAACGTATGCGAGACGAGGTACCGTGCGCCATGTGCCGCCGCTCTTTCCGCGATCTCGAGGGAAGCGCGCAGCCCGCCCAAGACCGCGGGCTTGAGGACTACTGCAACAATTCGGCCGCTTCCGAGGAGCCGCTGCGAAAGCCCCTCGTCTTGAAGCGTTTCATCGAGCGCGAAAGGCAGGGGCAGACCCAAGGCGATCGGCCAGTCCTCGGGCGCGACCGGTTCCTCGATCAGCTCCAGCTCCAGCGCTTCGAGCGCCGCGGCGTGCTGCCGGAGCACCGCAACCGGGATGCGACGGTTCGCATCCAGGCGCAGAGGAAGGGTCGGGTGCGCCTTTCGAACCGCTCGAAGGGCCTCGATCTCGCGGTCCAAGTCCGCTCCGATCTTGAGCTTCACGTGAGTCGCACCGTCGGCCAGCAGCTCATCGGTCGTTGCGGGCCATACGCTGGGCTCAGACGTCATGACCAGGTCTGCGATGGGAACCGCCCGGCGCTCCGCATCGCCCCCGAGGACCCGGTGCATAGGCTCTTGGCGCGTATGGCCGAGCCAATCGAGCAGGGCCGTCTCGAGCGCGAATCGAGAGGAAGCTTGGTGCAGCGGATGCGCCGCAAACGCACCGACGAGGATCTCCAAAGGACTGGCGAGTGGGTCGACGAGAACGGGCTCGTGCGTCAGGCGCTGTAGCTCGTCGGCGACCTCCGCGATCGAATCGGGCGAGTAGCCCGGCAAAGGTGAAGCCTCTCCGAGCCCGGTCGTCCCGTCGCTGCGCATGAGCCGAAGCACGGCGAATGACCGTTTCGCAACGCCCTCCGCGCCACCGACGAGCGCGTCTGAGAGCCCTCCCTCCAACAGGTCAATCTGGGCGTGAAGGTCGGTCATGAAACGATCCCAATCGCCAAGAGAACCCCGAACACAGAGAGCAGCTTCGCGGTGGCAGCAAGCGTTTGATTGAGAGCCACGCCCCGGTCATTCACGACCGATCGAAACAGCCGCAGAGCCCACGGGAGGGTCAGTAAGGGAAGGCAGACCCAGACGCTGCTCCGGCCGAGGACGTACAGGACGATCGGTGTTGCGTAGGAGGCGAGCAGGAGCAGAGCGTACTCTTGGACGCCGCTGGATCTGCCAAATCGAACCACGAGCGTCGTTTTGCCGGCCCGGCGGTCGCCTTCGAAATCGCGAACGTTGTTCACCACCAGAATCCCCGTTGCCAGGGCGCCGATCGGAATTGAAGCAAGCCAGGCGGTTTCTGGAACGTAGAGCGCCTGGACGAAAGTCGTCCCACAAACGGCGACGAACCCGAAGAACACCATCACGAAAACGTCACCTAATCCATTGTAGGCGAGCGGAAATGGGCCGCCGGTATAGGCAAGACCCGCGGCCATCGACGCCAGGCCGATGGCGACCACCGCCGGCCCAGCGATTGAGGTGAGGTAGACGCCCGTACCGAGCGCAAGTGCGAAAGAAACGATGATCCCACGACGGAGCTGCGCCACGCTGAGCAGACCGGCTTGCGCAGCACGCGTGGGTCCTAGCCGCTCCTCGGTGTCGGCTCCTTTCTCGAAGTCGAACATGTCGTTTGCAAAGTTCGTCGCAATCTGAATCAAGAACGCGCCAATGAGCGCAGCCAACGCGGCGTCCCAGCGAAAACCGCCTACCCGCCACGCACAGGCGGTCCCCACTGCAACAGGCGCAAAAGCCGCTGTCAGCGTGGCCGGGCGCGCTGCCATGATCCACGCGCCGACCGAGCCAGGGGCAACGTCGCTCATCGCTGCGCGAGCTCCGCCGCGCGCGTCAGCACCGTGGCAACGACCGAAGGGGCCTCGAGCAAGACATTGTGCCCCACGCCATCGACCAGCTCCGACTGTACGCGAACGTTTTGATCTGCGAGCTCCTTGGCAATCTTGGAAAACTTGATGTCGAGCGAGCCGGTGATGAGCGTCACCGGGACTTCCAGCGACGCCATCGCCGCACGAAAGTTCGGCATCTCAGCCAGGCCCAGCACCTCGAGCGATCGAGCCAAACCCTCCGGATCGTGGGCAAGCCGGCACTCGCGCTGCTCGGCCAGCAGATTCGGGGGGAGACTTCGTTGACTCGCGAAGAGGGGAAGCGCCTCCCACGTCTCGATGAACGCCGCCAGACCTTCCTCCCGGAGTAGGCGAGCGCGGCCGGCATCGAGAGCGCGGCGCTCGTATCGATCGGATGCCCCATCGAGCCCAGGATGAAGCCCAACCAGCACCGCACCGTCGAACATGCTTGGCGCGCGGCTCAGCATACCCAGCGCAACTCGCGCACCCAGCGAATATCCACAAAGGAGCCGCGGGCGTTCGACGTCAGCCAAGAGCGCCAGAAGCCGTGAAACCTCTCCTTCGAATGAGTTGGCTGCCCTACCCCGCCAATCGCCACCGTGGCCGCTCAACTCAGGAATGAAGCGTTGCTGGTCGACGCCGAGGTGACGGACGACTCGGCGGTAGCTTTCGGGCGAGCCCGTGAAGCCGTGCAGCAGTGTCCACATCAAGACGCCTCGCGCTGCAGCGCCCGTTCGACGCGCGCGACGAGATCGCGCCCCTGATTCAGCGCGCTCCGTGGCGGCACCGCCGCCTCGATCACGGTGCAGCCTTCTTGGGCGTATCCGAGATCGAGCGCCTGACGGAAGCCGGTTACCGTGTCGACGCTGTGAAACTCACAACCATAGACCAGAGCGGCGCACTCGAGGTCTGCATCGTGCGGCGTCGTGAAATACGGCAGCCACGCCTCCTTGCCGTCCTGCGCGATTGGCAGCTGTTCGAAGATACGGCCGCCGCCGTTGTTGACCACGGCGATCACCAACGGGCCGCTGACCCGAGAGGCGAGTTGCAGCCCATTGAGGTCGTGTAGAAAGCTCACGTCCCCGATCAGTAGTGTGGTTGCTCCGTCCACCCACGAGGCAACGCCTGCGGCGCCGGATACGACGCCGTCGATTCCGCTCACGCCCCGCTGGGAACACACCGCCAATAGCTTTTTGCTTGGCGGCACCCATCGGTCGACGTCGCGAATCGGCAGGCTGTTGCCCAAGACGAGGGCGCTCGGGTCGGGGACCGCATCGAGCAACGCGCGCGCGACGCCGGCCTGGGTCAGCGAATCGCCGGCCTGAGCAAGTATCGCCGAGACCTCGTCCCACACCGCTGACTCGGCCCAGTGAAAGCCAGCAACGAAGTCTTCGTCTCGGCGGGCGGGGCTGAAGTCGAATCCGCAAAGCGCCGTGAGGAAGGAGCCGATATCGGCCTGAACGATCGCCTCCGCGGTCGAGTTCGGATCTGCCCATTGCCAAGGATGCACGACGATGCGGCGGATCCGATGGGCGGCGCAAAGCCGCTCCCAACCTCTGGAAATCGGGCTTGCACCGAGTTGCAAGACGAAGTCCGGTAGACACATCGACGTCCCGCTCTCCGTTTGCCAAATCGTGTCGAACGCACCGAGCGCTCGAGACTTCGCCCAGCACCGAAACTGGCTCGTCGTTTCCGCAAGCACGACCGCGCCGGTGCGCTCAGCTAGCTGATCGAGCGCGTCGACGAACATCGAGCTTCGCAAATCAGAAGGACCACACAGAATCACGGGTCGTACGGCCGCATCGAGCGCGTCGGCTACTGCATTCACCACCAAAGGGGAGACGTGCTCGACCAACTTCGGATCGAGCGGTCGCGCACGATGGACCTCGGTGAGCGGCTCGCCCAAGATGGCACCGACTCGTGCCTGCACTTCACCGGTTACTGGGGCAGGCTCTAGCGGTTTTCGGGCCTGGGCGTTGAGGTGTACGGGACCGGGTTTGACGCCCAGGGCTTCGGATACCGCCTGTGCAACCACACGCTTGACGGCGCGCAAACTGGTCGCGTCGTCGCGCGGTTCCCCCAGGTTCGCGAAGAAGCGGACTTTGTTTCCATACAAGTGAATCTGATCGGTCGTTTGGTTTGCGCCGCAGCCGTGCAGCTCGGGCGGCCGATCGGCGGAAAGCACGACGACCGGCACTCCGCCCTCACTCGCCTCGATGACTGCCGGGAAATAGTTGGCCGGCGCGCTTCCGGACGTGCACAAGAGGAGTGACGGACGCAAGGTCCGGCGCGCCTGGCCGAGCGCAAAATACGCAGCCGAGCGCTCATCGAGCGCGCTGGTGCAATCAAGCGCTTCGTTCTCGAGGGCGGCGATGACGAACGGCGTGGAGCGCGACCCTGGACTGATGACCGCATCCGTGATGCCGGCTTGGACGAAGCTGTCGATGACGAGCGTCGCCCACGCGGTTTGTAGCTCAGCGGCTGTCCCCATGGAGCGCTCCTAAAAGCGCCTGCATCTTGAGCTCGGTTTCCGCGTACTCGGCATCGGGATCGGAGTCGGCCATGATCCCGGCGCCAGCGTAGACCCAGGCCTTTCCGTCGCGGAGCAGTCCGGAGCGAAGAGCAACGACGAACTCGCCATCGCCGGAAGCGTCCGTCCAGCCGACCGGGGCGCTGTACCAACCGCGGGCCAACGGTTCGTTCTCCACGATCCACCGAATCGCTTCCCGCGTCGGAACGCCGCCGACGGCCGGCGTTGGATGGAGCGCTTGCACCAGTGCTAGGATGTGCGTCGGCTCGCGAAGACGCCCTTCGATGGGCGTCTGCATGTGCAGGAGATTCCGAAGCTCGCGCACTTTCGGCTCAGGCGCCGATCGAAGCGAATCGCAGAACGGTTCGAGCGCGCTGAGGATTGCCTGAACCACCAGCTGATGCTCTTCTCGCTCTTTGGAGCTCGCCATCATGCGCGCCGCATCACCGTGCGCGGTCGACCCGGCCAGCGCTTCGCTCAATACCGAAGGACCACGCCGCGAAATTAGAAGCTCGGGCGTCGCACCCAGGAACGCCGCGTCGCCCCGCCAAATGGCAAAGCGCGTACAGCCCGGGAAGCGGCCTTCGAGACGCTTGAGAACATCGAGCGAGCCGGCCCCGGTCTCGAGCTCGACGACGCAGTGCCTCGCGGCAACGATTTTGTCGACGGCTCCCTTTTTGATTTCCCGGCGGATGTCATCGACCTGGCGCGACCAGGTCTCGCGGTCGGCTTCGTCGATCCGGCGCACCGAAACCGGCGGAGGGATCACACCGATCGGTCTTTCGAGGCTGTCCCAGATCGCATCGAATACGTCGAGCACCTGCGGAGCAGCGGGGCTTTCGGGCTCGCAGACCGCGAACGACAGCCAGGCTCGCTCATGAACTTGGTAGGTCCAGGTAGGCAGCACCAGGAAGCCGTCGCCAAAGCCTTCCCAGGGCGTGTCTCGCGCAGCACCCGGTGCGAACGCTGCGCCTCCAAAAACGCGTGGGACCGGACTCGCCTCGTGAGCAAGGTGCTCGGTGCGGTCGAAGAACTCGCTGATGGATGTTGCATTAGGCCCCAAAGTCGTCGCCACCCCGAGCCCGGAGCATGCGGCGCTCTGCGGCGGATCCCACAGAATGCTCGCTTCCCGAGGGAAGGCGCGAAGCAGTGCGTCCGGGCGCGCGACGGGCGCAGGAACTGTGACGATGAGGGGACTGTTGCCAGAGCTGCGGCCGTCGAGAGCCTGCTCGAGAAAGGCCCGCGAGGCCTCCTTGCTCGGTGCTCCTTCGAACGCAAACGCTGCGCTCTGCGATCTCACGACGCGGCCCCTTCAGGCTCGGCGACGCGGGGCTCGGCGACAAACAGGTTGCACGCTCCGAAGGTGAGCGGCCTGACGTCGAGGACGTCGAGCCCAGCAGTACGCATCTGCTCGGCAAACGCGGCGGCGGCGGGGAACGCGGCGATCGACTCCTGCAAATACTTGTACTCGCGCGAGCCCGATAGCATTCCGCCGAGCCGAGGGATGACCTTGCGAACGTGGAAGCGGGCGATTGGACTCAACCACCCGACGCTTGGCTCGCCTAGCTCGAGCACTGCCACCCGGCCCCCCGGCTTGGTAACGCGCGCCATCTCCGCAAGCGCGGCGTCTCGATCGGGAACGTTGCGAATCCCAAACGCGATACAACAGCCGTCGAAGGAGTCGGTCTCGTAGGGAAGCGCCTGCGCGTCACCCAGCTCGAGGCGCACCCGATCGGAGACACCGGTTCGGGCCACTTTCTCGACACCGACTTCGAGCATCCGGCTCGATGGGTCGCTCCCAACGACCTCCGCGTCGGGGTGAAGTCGGGCGATCATCAGAGCGAGGTCGCCGGTGCCCGTAGCGAGATCGAGGACCCGAGCATTGGCCGGCAAGTCCAGGGCCGCAACCGTCTTGCGACGCCAGGACTGATCGATTCCCATCGACATCAACCGGTTGAGCATGTCGTAGCGACCGGCGATTTGATCAAACATCTCACCCGAGCCAGGATGGACCGCTTCGGTCACTGAGCACCTCGCTCGAGCTTCTTCGCCTGAAGCCGCGCGTTTTCTTGAACCTCCTGTTTGCGCGAGTGGAGCCGCATGTGCCCACGCTGGATGCCCTCGCCGGCAAGCGCTCGAAGTGCTGCCAAGTTGGATGCCATACCCGCTGCGCCCATGACGATAGCCAACTCACCGGCATTCTGAATACCCATGAGCTCAAAACCAGCTCGAACGCCACGATGGACTCTCGTGGATCCGCCCACCGTGCCCACAGCCATCGGCATGTCGAGCTCGCCGTGCACGCCGCTCTCGGTGCGGCGCCAGACCACGAGCGGTTTGTAGCTGCCTGTCACGGCTGCAAACGCGTGCGCCCCAGCTTCGATCGAGCGCCAGTCCTGCCCCATCGCAAGGGCGACGGCATCGATGCCGTTCATCACGCCTTTGTTGTGCGTCACTGCGCGGAAAGGGTCGAGCTCGGCAAACCGGCTGGCCT
The DNA here is from genome assembly GCA_947259605.1 of uncultured Polyangiaceae bacterium. Taxonomy (GTDB): domain Bacteria; phylum Myxococcota_A; class Polyangia; order Polyangiales; family Houyiibacteriaceae; genus SG8-38. The sequence continues at coordinate 13,673 of CAMYMX010000003.1, forward strand.
TCACGATGCCGTCCGCCAGCTCGGGGCCGCCGAGCGCATCCACACTGACATCGCAATGCACTTTGATCCGGCGCCGCAGCGGCAGATTGCTCAGGATACGCAGGCCCACGCTGCCGCCGGTCAGTTCCTGAATGCGCGGAGCAACCGCTTCGGCAACGGCGTCGACGACGTTGGCACCCATCGCATCGCCGACGTCGACGTAAAGGTGCACGACCAAGATGCCGTCGTCCTCATCGAGAACGCGCACATCGAGGTCACGACAGCCACCGCCACGGCTCACCATGCCGGGGATCGCCTCATCGGCGATCTGGAAAATGAGATCACGCTTGGCTTCGACGCGAAGCTTCGCTTCGTTAGGGTTGGGCACGTCGTCAAACTGAACCTGCGTTGTCATGATGGGCGCCGTGGCCTCACCGAAGAAACCGCCGGTCATGCGCACCTGACGCGCGGCGTTCGATGCCGCCGCAACGACCGAAGGCTCTTCGACCGACATCGGCACCAGAACGTCGTTGCTGTTCACACGAAAGTTGAGCGCGATCGCGAGCGGCAGGCCGTGCACGCCGATCACGTTTTCGCTCATTCGGTCGGCGACCTCGAGGGTGAGGCGCCCTCCATCTTCCAGATGCCGAATCGAATCCTCGGACAGCAGTCCCGTATCGAGCATGGTTCGAAGCCGCTGTTCGACGTGCTCGCGGTAGAACCCCGGGATGCGGCTAGTCACGGTTGGTGGTTGCTTGGACATCGATGACTCTTTCCTCGTTGCTCCCTAGGACTCCCGGTGAACGGTGGCGCGGGCCACCGTGATCAATGCCTCTCGCGCTCGCCCGTCGGGCAACCCGCCCAAGGCCGAGCAGGCATCCTCGGCTTTGCGAATGGCCAGCTCGCGCGTCGACTCGAGCGCACCCGTATGTCGGAGCGCCGACAGCAACTGCGACTTCGCTGCTTCTGGAACTTCATCGACCGGGCTCAGCACCAGATCTTCGAGAACGGAGCCGAGCGCTGGATCACGCTGGAGGGCGACAATCACCGGATGCGTCATTTTGCCTTCGCGAAGGTCGGTGAATGGCGACTTCCCGATCGTTGAGCCGTCGCCCGCGTAGTCGAGATGGTCGTCGATCAACTGAAACGCAACCCCCAGGTGAAGCCCGTATTGTTCGAGTGCCTTGCACGCTTCGGCGTCGAGACCTCCAGCGCGCGCGCCCGCAAACATCGCCCAGCGGAAAAGCGCGGCCGTCTTGCCCTCGACGACCTGCATGTACGTCCGCAGGCGCGCATCGACTCGACCACGATTCTCGAGCTGAATGGCCTCTGCGAAGATCATTTCGTCAATGATGTCCAGCAATCGAACGAGGACATCGGGCATCTCAGCCGCGCGAACCCGACGAAGCGCGTCGACGAGCAGCCAGTCACCGGCGAAAATCGAAGCTGCATTGCCATAGAGCGTGCGCGCGGCAGGCACGCCACGCCGTCTATCGCCCGCATCGACGACATCGTCGTGCAGAAGAGTGGCGCAGTGCACGAGCTCGACCGCGACGCCAAACTCGCGCGTTCTTTCGTCGAGACCGCCGCCAAGACGCGACGCCAGGACCACACACATCGGACGAAGACGCTTTCCGGCGATCTCCAGCAAATGGTGCGCGCTCTTGTGGACCAGGCTCTCGCCGACCGAAAGACCCTGGATGCCCTTCTCGAGCGCCGCCATATCCCAGGTCACCAAATCCGCGAGGTCGCCCAAGTGGGCTGAGAGGTCCCCAAGCCCTTGCGAATCGCAGACGGCCTGCAGGCTCGTCAGCACATCGGAGGATGCATCCGATCGAACTGCCGCGATCAACGACATGCCACGCCTCCGCTGAGTGTCTGCAGCTGCATCACTCTTTTTCTTCCACGGTCTGAAGATCGGCCGGGTTGAGAGCGCGGCCGGCGACGAGCAGGCGAACGAGCCGCTCGCCGGTCTTTGTCAGCGCACGCAACCTCGAAACGCGCTTGCGCATGTAGTCGATGCGCTCTCGGTCACGTCCGCCGAGCTGATCGCGCGCCTCATCGAGACAGCGCTGCGCATCGAGAAACGCATCGGAGGCCTCCCGGACCAGATTGAGCTCGCGGCGCTCGTAGACCCGACGAAGAAGTTTCCAGACGTTGCTTTCCGCCCGATAGAAGTCCTTCCGCTCGCCCGGAAGCCAGGTCTTTCGGACCGCACCCCATCGAACCAGCTCGCCAAGGGAGAGGCTCACCGCGCTGCTGCTCAGCTGAAGCGTCTCGGACAACTCGGCCGTGGTCATGGGCTCCGGCGAGAGATAAAGGACGGTCCAGAGCCTGCCCATGTGTCGGCGGAAGCCCCAGAACTCCATCAGCCGACCCATGGCGTCGGCCGCACGAAGCTCTGCCTCGCGCCATAACGGCTCGGAATCATTGGGGTCTTGTTGTTTTGCGGCGGCGGTGGACACTCGGGGCGCTCGGTTTGTTCAAATTTTCTTGAACAGACGTAGGACCGAGGCGCGGGTGGGTCAAGTCAACCGTCGCTGTGGCGGATGTGGGGTTTCCGAGTGCTAGACTCCGCTGCCCTCATGAGCAGAAAAATCAACAAGTACAGCAGCCGAATCACCCAACCGGCCTCGCAGGGCGCGTCGCAGGCGATGTTGCACGCGACGGGCCTCAGTCGAGCCGACCTGGACAAGGCGGAGGTCGGCATTTCGGCAGTTTGGTACGAGGGAAACAGCTGCAACATGCACCTCAACGATTTGGCCGCGGTAGTGAAGCGCGGGGTCGTCGATGCGGGGCTCGTGGGTATGCGCTTCAACACCATTGGAGTTTCGGACGGGATCTCCATGGGCACCGACGGCATGAGCTACTCGCTTCAGTCGCGCGACTTGATTGCGGACTCGATCGAAACGGTCATGGCGGCACAGTGGTACGACGCCAACATTTCGATTCCCGGCTGCGACAAGAACATGCCGGGATGCATGATCGCGATCGGCCGTCTCAATCGACCCGCGCTGATGATCTATGGCGGCACGATTCGTGCGGGGCGTGGAAATGACGGCGAGAAGCTGGACGTGGTCTCTGCGTTCGAGTCCTACGGCGAGCTTCTCGCGGGCTCGATCGACGAGAACAAGCGACTCGACATCCTCCAGCACGCCTGCCCCGGTGCGGGAGCCTGCGGCGGCATGTACACCGCCAACACCATGGCATCGGCGATCGAAGCGATGGGCATGTCTTTGCCCTACAGCTCCTCGACCCCGGCGGAGGACCCGCAAAAGCAAGAGGAATGCCTGCGCGCGGGAGAGGCGATCAAGCGCCTGTTGGAGAAAGACATCAAGCCACGCGACATCATGACGAGAGAGGCGTTTGAAAACGCAATGGTAACGATCATGGCGCTCGGCGGCTCGACCAACGCGGTCCTGCACCTCGTTGCGATGGCCCGCGCCGTCGACGTTCCGTTGACGATCGACGACTTCCAAACCGTCAGCGATCGTGTGCCTTTTCTCGCGGACCTGAAGCCGAGCGGCCAGTACGTGATGGAGGATTTGCACGAGGTCGGCGGCACACCCGCCGTCCTTCGATATCTCCTTGCACAGGGTGCGCTTGATGGAGACTGCCTCACGGTGACTGGCAAGACGCTTGCTGAGAATCTCGCTGAGCTGCCCGACCTGACCGAGGGGCAAGACGTCATTCATTCCTGGGACAGGCCGATCAAAGAGACCGGTCATCTCACGATTCTGCGCGGGAGCCTTGCTCCGGATGGCTCGGTGGCAAAGATCACCGGAAAAGAGGGTTACCACTTCAAGGGTCCGGCGAAAGTGTTCGACTGTGAAGAGGAGATGTTGGCAGCGGTGGAACGCCAGGAAATCCGCAAAGGCGACGTCGTGGTCATTCGCTACGAGGGACCGAAGGGCGGGCCCGGAATGCCCGAGATGCTCTCACCGACCTCGGTGATCATGGGGGCCGGCCTCGGTCAGGATGTCGCCCTCATCACGGACGGTCGTTTCTCCGGCGGCTCGCACGGCTTCATCATCGGGCACATCACTCCGGAAGCGCAGGAAGGCGGCCCCATCGCGCTCGTGCAGGATGGCGACATCATCGTCATCGATGCGAAAAAGCGCTCCATCGATCTGGACCTGGGCGAGGCCGAATTGGCAAGGCGTCGCGCCAACTGGAAGGCGCCCGAGCTCAAGGCCACGCGCGGCACCCTTTACAAGTACATCAAAAATGTGAAATCGGCGTCCGAAGGCTGCGTGACGGACGAATAGAAACTCGGTTCACGGCGACGCCGTCACCGTTCGGCTGACCGCCGGCACCGTTGGCCCGGTTTTTCCAGCAATTGCGTGGTCCGACCCTAGACTGAAGCAGGGCAAGTCAGACACCTGCGGCAGGAAAACGACCATGTACATCAACAAACGGGGCCTGCGAGAAATCGGAAAGGTCCTCTTCAAAAAGCCGACCGTCGGCCGCCTCGTGACGACTGCCTGGATCGCTCCCATCTACCTCGGACTCCGCCAGACGGCGGTGACTTTCCGCGCCCTCGACGAGCTCGTCTGCCCCGAGTATCGCGACCAGAAAGTCGAGCGGCCGGTATTCGTTTTTGCCAACCCCAGAAGCGGGACCACCCTCGCCCACCGCCTGATCAGCATGGACGACGAGGTCTTCACGACGGTGAAGCTCTACCAGACGATTTTCCCGGCCGTCACGGCAACCAAGACATTCAAGCGGCTCATCGCGCTCTCGGAAACCCGCGTAGGCGCAGTGCTCCATCGTGCATATGAGTTTTTCAACGCTCCGCTCGAGAGCCGTTGGCAGGAAGTGCATCACATGAGTCTCGATCAAGCCGAGGAAGACGTGTGCACGCTCCTTTGGAACCTGACCTCGCCGGCCACGGGCCTGCTCTTTCCATTTATGGAAGACATGCCGAGCCAGACCTGGGTCGACCGTCAGCCCGCCGAAGAGCGGCGCGCTTTCATGGACTCCTACGAGAACACGATCAAGCGTCACGTATTCGAAGCAGGCGGAAAGCACTTTTTGAACAAGAATGTGTTTTTCTCCACGCGCGTTCGTTCGGTCTACGAAAAGTTCCCCGATGCTGCGTTCGTGTATCTCGTTCGCGACCCCCACGATTGCCTGCCGTCGTTCCTGAACATGTTTTACCAGGCGTGGAAGGCGCATTCCCCGAGCATCCGCCCGGACGGCGAAGAGATTCAGGCCCTCAAGCGGCTGGGCTACGACTACTATCGATACGCGCTGGAGTGCCGCAAAGAGATCCCAGAGGACCAGTTCATCGTCATTCGCTACGAGGACCTGATTCGGGACCCGAAAAAGACGATTCTGGGCCTCTACGGCCGACTCGGAATGCCGGTCAGCGAAGCGTTCGAGGCCAAGCTCGACGAAGCCGTCCGGGCCCACTACGAATATGAAAGCCCTCGAGATTTCGAGCTCGATTTCTTCGGCATCAGCCGCGAAGAGGTCTCCCGCGAGCTCCGCGAGGTATTCGAGGAGTTCGGCTACGACCGCCCCGAAGACGCCAACTACCTCGAAGCCGCCGAATAGGCGCGCTCCAGCTAACGCCGCCGGGCAGACGATGTACATTCCACACTCGGAGGATGTATGACGACGGACGTCGAAAGACTCGATTTTCCAGGCAGTAATGGCCAGGCCCTCTCGGGTCGACTTCACTTGCCGGCGGTGGCCCCCATCGCCTGCGCTGTCTTCGCGCACTGCTTCACCTGCTCGAAGGACAGCAGAGCCGCAAGATATGTCGCCGCGGCTCTTGCGGAGAAGGGCATCGCGACCCTGCGATTCGACTTCGCGGGAATTGGTGAGAGCGAAGGTGATTTCGACAGCACGACGCTTGCTCACGACGCAGACGACATCGTAGCTGCTGCCGGCGTTTTGCAAAGGCGCTACCCCGTACCGGTGCTGCTCGTTGGGCATAGCCTAGGCGGCGCGGCGGCTCTCGCCGCAGCGGGACGTATTTCGGAAGTGGCCGGTGTGGCGACCATTGGTGCGCCGTTCGAAGCCGAGCATGCCCAGCAAATCAGCAGCATGCGGAAGGCATTGGTCGTCTTTCACTCCCCGCAGGACAATGTCGTGGGGATCGACAACGCACGCATGATTTACGAAGCCGCCCGGCACCCGAAGAGCTTCGTCTCTTTGGACGGGGCCGATCACCTGCTTGGCCGGCGCAGCGACGCGCATTACGTCGCGGAGGTTCTGGCGGCCTGGGCAGGGCGCTATTTGCCCGAACAGCCCGGTCAGGAGATTCCCGAAGATGCGCCCGAGGGCGAGGTCATCGTCGAAGGGAAGACGAGCAGCTTCTTGCAGCGAATTCAGGCACGCCATCTCACGTTCGCGGCCGACGAACCGGTCGACAAGGGCGGTAGCGATCTCGGCCCCAATCCCTACGAGCTGCTGCTCGCCGGCCTCGGCGCATGCACCTCGATGACGTTGAAAATGTATGCGGGGCGCAAGGAGTGGCCTCTCGAAGCGGTACGGGTCACCCTGCGCCACAATCACGTTCATGCCAAAGACTGCGAAGACTGCGAAAAAGATACAGGGATGATCGATGTGATCGAGAAGAAGCTCGAGCTCGAAGGCGACCTCACCGAGGAACAGCGTGAGCGGCTTCTCGCGATCTCGGCGCGCTGCCCGGTGCATCGAACCTTGCTCAACGAAATCAAGATCCGCTCGGAGCTCGCTTGACGACACTCGCCTCGGTGAACAACGTTTCGCTCGCACTTGGGGGAGACACGCTCTTTGATGGGCTGTCGCTCCAGGTGCACCAGGGTGATCACATCGGTCTGGTGGGCCCGAACGGATCGGGGAAATCAAGCCTGTTCCGTTTGCTCGCTGGCAAGATCGAACCCGACGGTGGCACCGTGAACACGCTCCCCGGCGTGCGGGTTGGCTTTTTACCCCAGGAGATCACTTCGTTTCCGAACGAGGAAGTGCTGACCTTCGTGTACGACAGTGTGCCCGGCCGGCCTGAGCTGCGCGCGGAGCTCGAGCGGCATGAAGCGAGACTGGCCGAGCACGACAGCCACGCCAACCACGATGAGCTCGTCGCTGTGGCGAGCTCCGTGGCAGAGCTTCACGAACAAATCGGCGTGCTCGATGCGCAGTTTTCGGAGCATGACGCCAAGAAGATTCTGCACGGGCTCGGCTTCACTCAGGCCGACCACCAGCGTCTCCTGTCCGAGCTGAGTGGTGGCTGGAAGATGCGCGCCGTGTTGGCGTCCCTCTTATTTCAAAGGCCCGGGCTGCTGCTCCTCGACGAGCCTACGAATCACCTGGACATGCCGTCGGTCGCATGGTTTTCGAAGTTCTTGAGCAGCTACGACCAAGCCCTTTTTCTCGTCTCTCACGATAGGGAGTTCCTCAACGAGCAGGTGAACCGAGTCGTGAGCTTCGAGCCCGAAGGCGTTCGGACGTTTCGAGGAAACTACGAGCGGTATCTCTTACAGCGCGAGGAAGAGCGGCAGCTTCTCGAGAACCGCGCGAAGAACCTCGAAAAGGAAAAGGAACACCTCGAGCAGTTCGTTCGGCGTTTCCGGGCGAAAGCGAGCAAGGCGGCTCAGGTTCAAAGCCGCGTTCGCAAGCTCGAGAAGATGGAGTCGGTGGAGCTGCACGCTTCTGCACGCGAAGTGCGATTCTCGTTTCCGGCAACCGATCGCGGCGCGCGCACCCCGATGCGCGTGGATGAGCTCTGCAAGTCGTTTGGCAAGCATGTGGTGTTCGACGGCGTGACGCTGGCCGTGGAGCGCGGCGACCGCATCGCGATCGTTGGACCCAACGGCGCAGGCAAGACGACGCTCCTGAAGATCTTGGCCAGGGAAATCGAGGCCTCGGCGGGGCGAGTGCATCTGCCCGGACAATCGAACGTCCGATACTTCGCCCAGCACCATGCAGAGGCGCTCGACCTGCAACGCACGGTCCTGCAAGAAGTCGCCTATGCCAGCGATGGCACGAGCGTCGAGAGCGTCCGCAAGGTGCTCGGAGCCATGCTCTTCGGTGAGCGCGCGATCGACAAACGAGTCTCGGTTCTCTCCGGCGGTGAACGGGCGCGGGTCGCCCTCGCCAAGATCCTCGTGCGCCCCGGGAACGTCTTGTTGATGGACGAGCCGACGAATCACCTCGACCTTCAGACCACCGAAGCCCTTACCGATGCGCTCGCCACCTACGACGGAACCCTGCTCTTCGTTAGCCACAATCGGGCGTTCATCCGCCGCCTCGCCACCAAGCTCTGGGTCGTGCACGACGGCGGCGTCGAAAACTATCCGGGCACCCTCGACGACTATCTCTGGTCTTGCCAGCAACGGGATGTCTCCCCGGCGACGGAGGCCGCGATCAAGCCAGTGCCTCAAAAGAGAAGCCGGCAAGCCCGAAAGGAACAGCGTCGGAGGGACGCTGAGCTCCGGTCCAAGCAAAATCAGGGAGTGAAGCCACTGGAGAAGTGCGTTGGGGAGCTCGAACGTTCGATTGCAAGGCTCGAGAAAACGATCGCCGAGCACAACGAGGAGTTGAGCAAGCCCGAGGTGTACGACGACCCAGAGCGACGCGATGAGCTACTTCAGGAGGCGCGGAGCGCGCAACGCGAGCTGGAACGCGCCTTTGAAGAATGGACCGAATCGAACGAGAAGCTCGAACAGCTCCGCGGCGAGCTGAAAGCCATGGAGGGTTGAGTATGAAAAAGCTGACGGATGGTGAAATCGCCGAGCACATGAGGGCTCTGCCAAACTGGGAGCTTGGTACGGATCGCATCCGTCGCGTGTTTCGATTCAAAGACTTCGTCGAAGCGTTTGGGTGGATGAGCAGCATCGCCATCGTGGCCGAGACGATGAATCACCACCCCGAGTGGCGAAACGTCTGGGCGACGGTCGAGGTCGAGCTCAGCACGCACGACGCCGGCGGGCTCACCGAGCTCGACATGAAGCTCGCCTCCAAGATGGACGAACTCAGCCGGCTCGGCTGACCCTGCCTCGCGCGTCTCCGTTAGTAGTTCGCGGTGGCGACCGGGGTCGTCAGGTCCTCTACGTCGTGGACTCTGACGCCGCCGTGGCTGATCGAGTAGATGAACTCTTGGTCGTCGCCACTAATGAACACACCACGGGTGATCTGCGGTTGGTAGCCGCACTGGTAGTAGAACTCGTCGACCGGATATCCAATTCCGCCGCAGTCATCGAGGAGCAGGTCCGAGTGGTCGACGGCGCCTCGGCGGCTGAAGCCGTTGGTAGCGCTGACGTCCCAGAGCTCGAGTGTGCTCGAGAAGTTCCCCTCGTAGGAGACGAACGGGAATGCGAGCAGGCCCTTCTCAGCGTAGAAGTTGAACGCCTTGTGATTGTGATTGGCCTCGGAGTAGCCCTCGCCGACCAGCGCCTTGTGCGCGAGCATCGGATTGACAGGATCTGACACGTCGAAGATCTGAAGGGCGGTGCCGTTGTCCCTTTGCGTCTCTTCGTCTATGTCGCGACCGATCGTCAATAGATGGTCGTCGTCGAGCGGATGCATGTAGTCGCTGAAGCCCGGAATCTTGAGCTCGCCAAGAACCTTGGGGCTTTCAGGATTGCTGAGGTCGATCGCAAACAGCGGGTCGACCTGCCGGAAGGTCACGATGTACGCGAGGTCTCCGATGAACCTCGCCGAGAAAATTCGCTCGCCTTCCGCAAGCGGCGGAGTCGAGCCAGCGAGCTCGAGCGCGTTGCCATCCAGCCTCAGGGTGCTGACGAGATTGTCTGTTGTCGGCGGAACCCAGACCTCCGGAGCCACGCCACTGGGATTCTGATCGGGCCAGGTGGTGCGTGTCGTCGCGATGCGGATGATGCCACCGCGCTCGTCGATCGAGAACTGATCGTTCACGGTGCCCTGAACGAAGCCCGAACCTTGGTACGGGGTTCGCTGCTGCAGGGACGAGACCGCGAACCGATGCACTGCGCTGCGTTCGCTGTTGAGCCCGCGCTCGAAGTAGGTCCAATCCGGCTGAGTCAGCACCATGGCCTCACCGTTCGCGTAGACCTGCGTCGCGCTACCCAGAATCGACGTAATTTGGATCGAGCTGTCGGTCTCGATGTCGAGGCCCACTATTTGCGTGAGCCCGTAGTTCGCGAGGCCAGGCGCCGGTGAGTAGAAGTCCGCGCATTGCACGGGCTGCTCTCGAATCTCGCCATCGATGCGCTCGCCCCAGACCGGCACCCAATCCTTGAGCGAGGTCTCGCGAATCGCGTCTTTGGCTTCGGCGGCCCAGGCGCGGGCAAGAAAGACCTGCGCCTCCCGGTCCTCCGGGTACGGGTCCCGGTTGTAGACGAAGTCATGGAGATGCGGCACGGTGCCGGGTCGCTGCATGCTGCTCTGCACCACGGCGCGAACGATGCCGCCGTGCCGACGCGAAGAGGTGTATCCACCGTCGACGTAAATCTCGCGCGCCGCCGTAGGCGAGTCGCCGCTGAGGTCGATTACGGTGATCTTCACGAACGGGCGACCGCAGTAGTAGCCGCCGTCGAAATCCGCCAATGCGGGCTCAGGGCCGCCAACGTAACCCCAGCAGAGATCGCCATCGTCGAGCGCGTCGACTCGGAAGACGTTGGAAAACACCACGGCGCGGTCGCCTTCGACGAACATCTCGATGGCGCTCGCCTGCTCGTCTTGGTGGAGCAACAGGTCGGCCACCTTCGAGGTCTGTGACGCTGGCCAGGAGTCGAACTCGTAGAACCCGTTGTCACGGATTACGTAGAGCTTGCGGCCTTCCTCGCCGACTTTGACGATGTCGGCCTCGTCGACGTCAGCAACCTGGAGGTTCGTATCCGAGAACCCGGTGGGATCCGCCGCCCCGTTGTCACCGCTCGCCTCGGGAGCGGGTCCGGCCGCTCCATCCAGTGCCAGGGCGTCGTCGGGCGCGCCAAAGTCAACGAAAACGCTAGGAACGCCCCGTTGCTCATAGTTATCCTGGTTAACGAACGACTCGAGCTCGAGCTCGACCTTGGCGATCGCGTCCTCTTGAACGGCATCGAGCACCTCTTCGCAGGTCGTCGCCTGCGTCAGGGCGGCCTGGTACTGACTCACCTCAGGCGTGGTCGTGCAGCCGATCGAGCCCCCGATCAGCACCAAGCAAAGCATTCCGGTAAACTTATGCATCCTCGTCCTCCTAGCTGTGCTCAAGACTAAGCAAACAGCGTGCCTGGCGAAAACCCAAGCAATTTCATGTTAAGCACTGGGCCAGCCTGTGCCATTCGGATCAGCCTTGCACCCTTGTTGCGACCTGCTAATGAAGCTGAAAATCATTTTCATTTGCAAGAGGGAGAGGGCGAAAATGACTTATCGACGCAGGGAATGGGTGGTGGCCGGGTGTCTGGCGATCGGGCTGATCGGCTGGGACGCAGGATTTGCCGGCGCGCAGAACGCCCCGCCCTCCCCCGAGACCGACACGGACACGGACACGGACA
>CAMYMX010000004.1 GCA_947259605.1 uncultured Polyangiaceae bacterium
AACCGCACGGTTGACTTCGCTGACGCGGAAGACACGTTCATCGCCATCATGGCCTTGGCTCTGAAGACGCTCGAAAAGCGGCATCTCCGACATGCGCCGAACCTAGCCGCAATCCATCCTATGAAAAAGGGGACTGTCCCCTTTTTATGGAAGTGAGAGCCATGCGCGCGGTTGTGGTTGGGGTTGGGTCGAATCTCGGCGCGAGGGAGGCCGCGATTCGTGCGGCGCGCGTCCTCCTGCACGCGCGCGACGGGATCCGCGTGACCGCTGTCTCCCCCATCTACGAAACCGAACCCCTCGGACCGCCACAGCCTCGCTATCTCAACGCCGCGTTGCGTTTGGAAACGGATCGTTCGCCCGCTGAGCTGTTGTCCGCACTGTTGCGAACCGAACGCCGTCTCGGGCGCCGTCGCGATGCTGACCAGCGATGGGGTCCCAGGAGCATCGATCTAGATCTGCTTTGGGACCAGTGCGGCCCACACGAGTCGCCCGGCCTTCGTGTGCCACATCGCGAGCTCCACAACCGTGACTTCGCGCTGGCACCACTGCTCGACGTCGCTCCGGAGCTCGTCGAAGTGTTTCGCCGATCGCTCGAACGACAGGGAGGCGCACCGCCTCGGTGGGGTCGGAACGCGCGGGTCGTCGTAGAGACCTCTCCGCGAGGCTTCGATGTCGATGTCGAAGCGAACTCCCTCGCCGATGCCTGCGCCCTCAGCATTGGACACGGGGTCCGTGCAGGGCGCCCCTGGTCCACCCTCCACCGGAGCATCGAATCTGGGGTCGAAGAATTCTCGAATGCAGTCCGCGACGTGCTACAGACGGGCTTCTCGATTCACCGTGCGACCATGAGTCACTGCTCGAAATCCCAGTGGGTCTTGGAATTTCACGGCGCCTGCATGGGAAACCCGCCCCCGACCGATGTGCGCCTTTGGACTACCCCTGGAAGGCATCGCGCGATTCGCGTCCAACTGGCAACTCTTTATTGACCGGCGGCAGGCGTCGATTTCTCACCGAATCGTTTGTTGCTTCACGAATCGCTAGCTACGCTTAATTGGGGGTTCCAGACAATAGAACATGGCAGACGCACGCAAGGATAAGCGCACCCTGCTTTCGCTGAAGATCCGCTACAAGAGCGCCACGCTCCAGGATTTCATCGAACGCTACAGCAGTGACATTTCGCGGGGGGGCGTATTCATCAAGGCCAAAAAGCCGTTGGCCGTGGGTACGCTTCTGAAGTTCGAGTTCATGCTTCAGGACGAGTCGAGCCTCATTCACGGAGTAGGCCGCGTGGTGTGGAGACGCGAACCAGCCGATGCCAGCCCGCAGGATCCTGCTGGCATGGGAATCAAGTTCATCAAGATGGATGCGGATTCCCGCGCCGTCGTGCAAAAAATCGCCGACGACCGGGCTCGGCCTGGTGTCTTCGAACAAGGCGAAGAGGGTAGCGGCCACAGTCAGGTTTCGGATTCCGAAGAGCCTACGAGCGACGATCAAACCAAGGTTCGGCACGTCAGCGAATTTCTCGCGTCCGCGCTCGAGCAGGGCGGGGCCGGTGATGCCGCGCGACGTGAAGCGCAGGCCGGAGCCGAGCGAGCACGCCATCAAGGCGACGACAGCCATGGTGCCGCGGTCCACGGCGCGTTCGCGACGCACGGCACCCCTGCTTCGCACCAGAGGCAATCCGCGTCCGAAGCGCAGGTGCGCGGCGCCATGTCCGCGTTTGGCGGTGCCGGTGGTAGCGCCGCTGCGCGCATCAGCCGCGCTGCGGCCCCGGCGTTCGACGAAATCGACCCGGGAGACGACTTCCTCGATGATGAGGCCACCAAGGTCCACGAGTACTCGGCCGACAGCTACCGCCCTGAAGCCGCCGCCACGGTGATCGCCAAGGACGCTTCGGCGCTGCTCGATCCCGAGATGAAAAGGACGCCCAAAGTGCACGCCGATGAAACGATGGGCGAATCGTTTGACGGCGGAGTTCAAGACCTGTTCGGCTCCGGGGAAGTTGGCTCGTTCGGTCCTGCGCCCGGGGAGGTCATAGACGCGGATTTCTTCGATTCCGACAACCAGCAAATGGGGCGGCCCGTTCCAGACGCTCCTGGAATTCCTTCCGAGGCCTTCAAGGTTCCGCAGGCGCCCGAGCCGGTGTGGACGACCAGACCAACCCCCGAAAAGCAGGCTCGGCCGAGCTTCGTCATTTTGCTGGTCGCGATACTGGTCGCCGCCGGTGCATCGGTTGCCGCATGGCAGTTTGGGCTGGTCGACGATTTGGTAGACTCGCTCGCGCAGTTCTCGAGCCCATCTGCGGAGCTCGATCGCGCCGCGGCGCCTGTTGCCGCCCCTGCGGTGAACGAGCCCAAAGAGGCCGTCGCGGACTCGACGCCCGCCGAGGAAGCCGACTCCACTCTAGGGTCCGCCCAGCAGGACGAAGGTCAAGGGACAGCGGCAGCTTCGGCCGAGCCCGCAGCTCCCAACGCGGCGCCCGCCACGGGCGTCGACGGTGGCGTCGTCAAGTTCGAGCTCGTCTCGCAACCGCCCGGCGCATTCGTCGCCGTCAACGGCAAACGCAAGGGACGCACGCCCGTCGTGCTCGAGCACGAAGTGGGGACGAAGCTTTCAATCTACACGAAGGTTCGAGGCTACCTGGGTCAAAGGCAGCAAATCGAGGTCGCAGCCGGCCAAGAGACGGTGACGGTGCAGCTCGCGCCGCTACCGTATGTGGCTCAGATCGTCACCGATCCCCCGGGCGCCATGGCGAGCGCGGTCGGCGGCGGGGTGGTCGTCACCCCGGGCGAGATGCGGTTCAACTCGATGCCGCGCTCTCGAAAGATCGTGTTCTCCATGAACGGCTACGAGACCACGAGCAAATTCGTGACGCGCGCTTCGTTCACCGAAGAGACGCGCCGCATGTTTACAACCGTCGACCTCACTCTTCGAAAAGAAGGCGCTGGAGCGAGCGCGAAAGCCGAGGAAGCCGCGCCGAGCGAAGAGAGCGCCAAGCCGACGGTCGCGCCTAGCGACGACGCTGCCGAACCAGAGGCAGCGCCTGCACCAAGCGAGGTGAAGGCCGAGGCGCAGCCGCCTGCCGAGGCAACGCCAGTTGAAGAGCCCCCCGCGCCTAGCGAAACAGAGGCCGTCGACGGGCCTTAGGCCTGCGGTAGAGCAATCGAATCCAGAGCAGGCCGAAGAGAAAGCCGCCGATGTGCGCGAACCAGGCGACGCCGCCGCCGCCTTCCGCAATCATGCCGAGCGACATGTAGCCGAGGACGAGCTGCAGCACGAACCAGAGCACGATGAAGATCCCCGCGGGCACTTCCATGAAGTGGATGAAGATGAAGATCGGGATGAGCGTGACGACGCGCGCATGCGGAAATAGCGTCAGGTAGCCGGCCAGGACACCCGAGATCGCGCCCGACGCGCCGATCATGGGCACCATGCTGTTGGGGTCGACGAGAACGTGCCCCAGCGCCGCGCCGAGCCCGCACAGGATGTAGAACAAGAGATAGCGAGCGCGCCCCAGCACGTCTTCGACGTTGTCGCCAAAGACGTGCAGAAAGAGCATGTTGCTCGCGAGATGCAGGATCCCGCCGTGCAGGAACATGCTCGTAAACGGGGTCACCCAGCTTCCAAGCGCACCCCCATCCATGCGCGGGGCGCCCCAATTGCCGTGCACGATGACGTCAGGGATCACGCCGAAGCGCATTACGACGGATTCGGCCGCGCCGTCTTCCAGGCTCAGGCTGCCCATGAAGACCAGCATGTTCGCGCCGATGATGGCCCAGGTGACGATGGGCGTTCGGCGGGTCTGGTTGATGTCGCGGATGGGGATGACCATCGGTCCGTCTATAGCGCGCCTGTAGGGCAGTCGCAGTGCCTCGTGCTAGAGCACGCACATGGATGCGGGCCATCTGCTTGGACCAAACGGACCGCTGGCCCGGGGCATTGCAAGCTACGAGCATCGCCCCGGGCAGATTCGAATGGCCCGCGCGGTGCAAGATGTGTTGCAACACGATGGCGTTTTGCTGTTGGAGGCCGGAACCGGCACCGGGAAAACGTGGGCCTATTTGATCCCTGCGGCCCTGAGCGGGCGCCGCGTGCTGGTGTCGACCGGCACCCGCGCGCTGCAGGACCAGATCATGGGAAAAGACCTGCCGGCCCTAAAGAGCCACCTGGGCATCGACATCAACGCAGCCTGCGTCAAGGGCCTCAGCAACTACCTCTGCCGCCGGAGGTTTCAGGAGCTTTCCAGGAGCGCCGACGCGACGCAGCCCCGCTTTGCCCGCTCGCTGCCCGCGCTTCGCAACTGGATCGAGAGCACCCAATCCGGCGATCGCGCCGACTTGGCCTCGATTGCAGAGGAAGATCCGATCTGGTCGCGCGTGGTGAGCGGATCCGACACGCGCATCGGTTCCCGCTGTGACTTCTACGACGATTGCTTCGTGACCCGCGTTCGCCGACGCGCAGACGACGCGCAGCTCGTCATCGTCAATCATCACCTGTTCTTCGCGGACCTTGCGCTTCGCGACACCGGGTTTGCCTCGGTCTTGCCCGACTACGACGCAGTCATCTTCGATGAAGCGCATCAGATCGAAGACACCGCGACACTCTTCTTCGGCTCGCGGGTCTCGACGGCGATGCTCGACAAGTTGGTCCGTGACGCCCGGGCGGCGTTGCGCGGCGAGCGAGGTGAAAAGAAGCAGGCGACGAGATTGTTCGACGCGGTGCTTCAGCGATCCTCGAATTTTTTCAGCGCCCTCCCCGGCAGCGCCAACGGCGGCCGAGTCCCGTTGCCCCCGGAGGCGATTCCGGAAGGCGCCCTTTTCGCCTTGGACAACGCGCTCGCCGAGCTCGCCGCCTCCTTCCGGAACGTTCGGCCTCCGCGGGAGAATGCCCTGCAAATCGCGAGGCGTGCAGACCAACTTCGCGATGCGCTGGGTTCTCTCGAAGCGCCGGGCCAGGTGAGCTGGGCGCAGGCGACCGGACGCAGCCCCGCGGTAGGCTCGAGCCCCATCGACGTGGGTCCGCTCTTGCGCGAGCGGCTGCACGAACGGGTCCCCTGCGTGGTGTTCACCAGCGCGACGCTGACCACCGGCGGGGACTTCCGTTTCGTCAAGCACCGCCTCGGCATCGATCGCGAGGTCAGCGAAGAGCTCGTCGAGTCGCCTTTCCGATACGAAGAGCAAGCGGCGCTCTATGCGCCCCAGCACCTCCCCGACCCGCGCGCATCGGACTTTCCGGACGCGGCGGTCAAAGAGATCCTGGAGCTCATTCAAATGTCGGAAGGGGGCGCGTTCGTTCTTTCGACCTCGCTACGCATGATGCGGATTCTCGCCAAGCGCGTCGGAGAGCAACTCGACTACGAGTGGTTCGTCCAAGGCGACGCACCGAAACAAACCTTGCTCGATCGATTTCGAGATCAGGGCAACGCCGTCTTGTTCGCGACCGCTAGCTTTTGGGAGGGTGTCGACGTCCCCGGTTCGGCGCTGCGGCTCGTCATCATCGACAAGCTCCCCTTCGATGTTCCAAGCGATCCGGTGATTGCCGCGCGCTGCGAACGACTCGACGAGGCCGGCGAATCCTCGTTCATGCGCTACCTCGTGCCGGCGGCTGCGCTTTCGCTGAAACAGGGCTTTGGGCGCCTGATCCGCACCCGACGAGATCGCGGCGTCGTCGCGATTCTCGATTCGAGAATCCGCCGCAAAGGCTATGGAAAAGTGTTTCTTCGAAGCCTTCCGCCGGCGCGCGTCTGCGACAACCTCGACGAGATTCGGGAGCTCTTGATCTCCGCGAGCCAACACCCCAACATGTCGTCGGTATCTGCGTCTTGAAGGAGGCTCCTTGACTCAATCCGTCGCCCAGAAGCAAGGCTCCGCCGCCATCCCCGAAGCCGAGCACCGAATCGAGCCCACCTCGCAGTCGAAGCTCGACGAAGCGCTGGCGATCCTCGAAGACCACAAGAACGAATGGGTGGCGCTCGACATCGACGAACGCATCGGGCTGCTGGAACACGTGCGAGAACGAGCGGTCGACGTTGCCGAGCGCTGGGTCGCCGCATCGGTGGAAGCGAAAGGCATGACCTTTGGCGGAGCCGAAGAGGGCGAGGAGTGGCTGGTCGGCCCTTCCCCCGTCGTCAAGAACATCACCCTGCTCATCGCATCGCTCCGCGACATCCAAGAGCGCGGGGTGCCGCAACTTCCGACGGCAGCCTTTGCGCGACCGGATGGGCAAGTGGTGGCGCCGGTGTTCCCGGCCGACGGGTTCGATGGTCTGCTCTTTCAGGGCTTCACGGCCGAGGTCTGGATGCAGCCCGGGGTCCGCCTCGAGGAGCTGAGCGAGAACCAGGCCTCGTTTTATCGGCAGAAGTCAGCGAAAGGAAAGCTGGCCCTGGTCCTGGGGGCAGGAAACGTCTCGTCGATCGGGCCGATGGATACGCTCTACAAGCTCTTCGTCGAGGGCCAGGTCGTCCTGTTGAAGATGAATCCGGTCAACGAGTACCTCGGCCCGCTCATCGACGAAATGTTCGAGCCGCTCCGCGCGCGAGGCTTTTTTCGGATCGTCTACGGGGGCGCGGCCGAGGGTGAGTACCTCTGCCTGCACCGTCTGGTCGAGGAGATCCACGTCACCGGTTCGGACAAGACCCACGACGCGATCGTCTTTGGCGTCGGCGAAGAAGGCGCGCGCAGAAAAGCAGCCGATGACGCGCGCAACCCGAAGCGGCTCACCTGTGAGCTCGGCAATGTGAGCCCGGTCATCATCGTACCCGGCCCTTGGTCGCAGAAGGACCTCGACTTCCACGGCGTGAATCTCGCATCTACCGTCGTCAACAATGCGGGCTTCAACTGCACGGCGACGAGGGTGATCGTGCAGCACGAGCAATGGGACCAACGTGAAGCCCTTCTCGACTCGACTCGCAGGGCTTTCAAGAAGGCGGCCGATCGCAAGCCCTATTATCCCGGGGCCCAAGAGCGACAGGCGATGTTCGTTGACCATCACCCGGACGCCGAGCTGATCGGCGCCAAAAGCGAAGGCCGGGTCCCTTGGACGCTGATCCCACATCTCGACCCGCGCCACGCCGACGACATCTGCTTCAACACCGAGTCCTGGTGCGGACAGACCAGCGAGGTTGCGCTTCCGGCCTCGTCGATTGTCGAATACATCGACACGGCAGTAGCGTTCTGCAACGAGCGCGTCTGGGGCACGCTGGCCTGCAGCATCATCGTCCATCCGAAGTCGCTCAAGGACCCAGCGGTCGCCGAGGCGGTCGAACGTGCGATTGCCAACCTTCGCTACGGCGCCATCGCCGTTAACCTTTGGTCCGGCCTCGTCTTCGGCTTGGCAACGCCTACCTGGGGCGCATTCCCCGGCCACGAACGCAAAGACATTCGATCGGGAAGAGGCGTCGTACACAACACCTTCATGTTCGACCGTCCGCAGAAGTCCGTGCTTCGGGGCCCGTTCCGGGTGTTCCCGAGGCCGGCCTGGTTCGTCGACAACGATAGGGCGCTCGCCGTCGGTCCAAAGCTCACGTACTTCAACGCCGACCCGTCTCTCGCGAGGCTGCCGGGCCTGATCTGGGCGAGCATGTTCGGCTAGCCGTTGCGGCGCGCCAGCAAGGCCTCGTAGGTGCGGTCGGGTTCGGCCTCGCGTTCGACCTCCAGGCCTGCGGCCTGCCAGCCCGGTTCCTGGAGCTGGCCGAAGGCGTCCCTCGCGCCTTCGTGCCCGGCCCGCTGGTCGACGACGTGCGCGAAGCCGCCCGCGAGCAAGGCCTCGGCCGCCCGAAGCGAGCGGTTGCCCGACCGGCACCCGACCACCAGCTTGCTGCTTTTCGGAAACGCCGCGGCAACCACCGACATGAAGTCTCCGTTCGGGCGCATGCCCGACGGCGTCGCGTGCAGGAGCGGGATGTTGTACGCGCCGGGCGCATGCCCTTCGTCGAATTCGGGAATCGAGCGGACGTCGAGGTACGCGTAGCCTTCGTCTTCGAGGAGTGCGGCGGCCTCCAGCGGTGAAACCCGTTTGACGGTCATGTTCTACTTCTAGGGAACATCGACTTCAGAGCAAGTCGGCCCCTCAGCCGGCCGCGTTTTTTAGGAACAGGTTCTCGAGCGACTCCCGCTCCGGGACCATCGCGTCGAGCCGAGCGCCCGCAGCGCTAGAGATTCGGAGGACCTCGTCGACCGCCTGCTGGCCGTCGACTTGCAGCGTGAGATGGCCGGCCCCTCCGTCGACGATCGTCCCCCGCGACGCGAGCGAATCTCTGAGCTTCTGCGAAGCGCGACTCAGTCGGATCTCGACGCGCCGACCCGCGGACTCGAGCAGGTCGTGCACCTGGCCCTCCGACGTGATTTCGCCCTGCTGCATGATCACGACCCGGTCGCAGAGGAGCTCGACGTCGCTCAGAATGTGGCTCGTGAACAGGAGCGTTTTTCCGCGCTCGCGCTGTTCGAGCAGGAGGTCGCGCACCTCTTTGCGGCCGATCGGGTCGAGCCCGCTCATCGGCTCATCGAGCACCAAGAGCTCCGGATCGTGCAAGAGCGCCTGCGCGAGCCCGATTCGTTGCATCATGCCCTTCGAGAACTTGCCGATCGGCCGATCCGCAGCGTGCCGGAGGCCGACCTTGTCGATCATCTCTTCGGATCGTGCGCGGCGTTCGCGCTTCGTGAGGCCGACGAGCCGACCGCACAGGTCCAGGAACTCGGTCGGCTTGAGGTATTGATAGACGTAAGGGTTCTCCGGCATGTAGCCCACGCGCATCGCCGCCTCACGGTCGCCGGACGGGCGCCCAAAAATTCGGATCTCACCTTTGGTGGGAAAGATCAAACGAAGAATCGACTTAATGGTGGTGGTCTTGCCCGCGCCATTGGGCCCGAGCAGTCCAAATATTTCACCGCGCTTCACCGAGAAGCTCGTCCCGCGCACCGCGTCCACGCGCTTACGGAAAAAGCCGATGTGGAAAGTCTTGTAGAGGCCGCTCACCTCGAGCACGAAGTCGTCACTCATTGAGCACTCCAAAAAGGGCATGGACCACTTCCTCGACTTCGGCGTTCTTCATCTGCGGATAGAGCGGAAGCGCCATGCCGCGCGTGGCGAGGTGCTCGGCAATCGGCAGCGATGCGTCGCTCCCAGCAAAGCTGCCGAGCTTGTGAATTGCGAAGGAGAGGACTCCGGCTTCGACGCCCTTCTCGTGAAGCTTCTCGCATACCGACTTGCGAGCGAATCCTTGCGGAAGGATGGCTCCAAACGTCTGATAGTTCGACTCCGCGCCGTCTGCGGTGTGCTGAACGTCGAGCACGCCGTCCAATGCCTTCGCGTAGAGCGCTGCGAGCTCGCGCCTTCGTCCGAGAATCTCGTCGAGCCGTCGCAGCTGTGCGAGCCCCAGTGCGGCGGCGATCTCGGTCATGCGCGCGTTTCCGGCAGCCACGACGAACTCTCCGCCGAGCTGTCCGTGGTTGCGCAGCGTTCGCAGCTTGTCGGCGATGTCATCGTCGTCGGTGAGGCACATCCCACCTTCGCCTGTGGTCAGAACCTTTCGCGGATGAAAGCTAAGACAAGATACGACGCCGAGGCTGCCACAGGGGCCGGTCGCGAAGCGGCTACCGAGCGCGCACGCAGCGTCTTCGACGATTGGCAGTGAGCCTAGCGCGTCCCGAATCTCCTCAGCGCGTGCCGGGTTCCCGAACTGATCGATGACGATGGCGACCTTGGTGCTGCCGCTCCGCGCTTCGCGGAACGCCTCTGCGCGGCTATTCCACTCGCCCGGATCGACGTCGATGAAGCGCACTTTGGCCCCGGCCACGCGAATTGCATGCGCCGGGCTCGGCCAGCTGAGCGCGGGGCACAGGACGTCGTCTCCCGGGCCGACTTGCAGCGTCTTGAGCGTGAGCTGAAGCGCGGACGTGCCACTGGACACGGCGACCCCGTGCCGGCGGCCGAGCAGCGCGGCGACGGCCTGCTCGAATCGCTCGACCAAGGCGCCTTGGACGAGCTGTCCAGACTCCAACACGGCGGTGACAGCGCGGCGTTCGTCCTCACCGATCCATGGCTTTGCTAGGCGAATCAAGGTCCGGACATCTTACCAAATCCGTCGCCCAAACCACCAGATTGCGGGGTCGGGCCCAGGGCCGCACCCTTGAAGCCGTGGACCTCGCGCTTCAGCTCGACGCCCTGGAACGAGCTTTGACGCGCTTGGGGATACGCCTGCTCGAAGAAGAGCTCCCCGAGGAGGCCCACGTCGACGGCGGGCTCTGCAGGGTACGGGGGGAAACGCTGCTCTACGTGTCTCCTAGTGCTCCACCCTGGCGCCGGGCCGAGGTGCTGCTCGATGCGCTCCGCCGCCTGCCCCATCAGGTGATCTGGCTCCCTCCCGAGATCCGCCGGCTACTGTCGAGCGATGATTTCTGCGACAAGTCGCATCGGCTGTTACGCTTGAAGGACGAGGAAGCATAGTGGGTGGTCTTGGCTTGATACTTTCGGGAGGTGGTGCGCGAGGAGCGTACGAGGTTGGGGTTCTCCAATACATCTTCAGCGAGTTCCTCGACACCAACGGGAAAGGGCCGAAGGTCGACCTGATCTCCGGTACCAGCGTCGGCGCCGTCAACGGCGCTTTCGTCGCCTCTGCCATCGGCGACGTGCCCACCGGGGTGAAGCAGCTCGTTTCCATTTGGACCGGTCTCGAGCTGCCTCACGTGCTTGGGTTTGGTCTGCGTCAAGCCGCAGGCCTTTATCGCGTGCTACTCGGTGGCTCCGGCCAGGCGCGCGGTGTCTTCGACCCCGCCCCGCTCTCCGCTCTCGTAGGACGCAACGTTCACTGGCGGCGGCTCAGGCAGAACATTCGGAGCGGCGCGCTTCGAGCGCTCACGGTGAGCACCACGCACGTCGGAACCGGGCAACCCGTGATTTTCGTCGACGCGGCTCCGGGCGTTGGAATTCCCGACAGCCTGGGCCTTCACGCATTGGTCCGACGCGCTCGGATCGGCCAGCACCACGTGCTCGCGTCCGCCGCGATTCCGCTCATCTTTCCTCCGGTCGAAATCGGCGACGAGATCCATTGCGACGGGGGTCTTCGTCTCAACACGCCGATGGGGCCTTCGGTGCATCTCGGCATGAACCGTTTGCTCGTCATCGGCCTCTCGACGCCGCACTCGGCCGACCGGCGCGCCGTCAAAGACGGAAAGTACCCGGGCGCAACGTTCATGCTCGGAAAGGTGCTCAACGCCTTCCTCCTCGACCACGTGAACACCGATCTCCTCGAGGTCCAGCGAATCAACGACTTCCTTCGGGACGGCGTGCGCGCCTACGGCCCGGAGTTCCTCGATCGCATCAACGAAGCCGCCACGGCGCGTGGTGCCTTGGCGAAGCGCCGCCTGCTCAGCTCCTTGGTTCTTCGTCCGACGGTCGACATTGGACAAGTCGCTTCGGAGTACCTCGCCTCCAACCGTGTCCGCTTCGGGAAGAGCCTCGGGCGTGCGTTCATCAGCATGCTCGATGTCGGCGCCGGAGCCGAAGCCGACTTGGCCAGCTACCTCCTGTTCGACGGCGGATTCGCGCAGACCCTGATCGAGATGGGCCGGCGCGACGCACACGCCAAGCGAGACGAAATCGAGGCCTTTCTCTTCGAGGACCCCGATTCGATCCTCGCCCCCGCGCCAACTGTGGGATCGATGGCACATTCAGCTTCCAAGCCCCCGGAATAGCGGATGGTTCGGGCGATAAACGGACTGTGGACAAAGAGTGGAAACCTGACGGCTGCGTCAGTGCTATTGTAATATTTTACCCATAACGTTGGGTGTGATAGGCTCCAAAAGTGGCTCAACCAAGCGTCGCGCACATCTCTGAGAACGCGACCCAGCTGTCTCAGCGCCTCGTTCAGAACATCGCGCTGGTCGTTCGGGGCAAAGAAGAGGTCATCAAGCTGTCGGTCGTCTCGCTCTTGGCGCGCGGGCACCTCCTGCTCGAGGACGTGCCGGGTGTTGGAAAGACGACCTTGGCGCGCGCCCTGGCAGCCTCGGTCGGCGTGACGTTTCGACGCCTTCAATGCACCTCGGACCTCATGCCGACCGATGTCCTCGGCGGCAACGTGTTCAACCAATCCAAGAGCACCTTCGAGTTTCGGCCCGGCCCGATTTTCACGCAGGTACTGCTCGCCGACGAGGTCAATCGAACGACGCCGAAGACGCAGAGTGCGCTTCTCGAAGCGATGGACGAACGGCAGGTCTCGATCGACGGCGACACTCATAACCTCGAAGAGCCCTTCTTCGTGGTCGCGACGCAGAACCCACAGGAGTTTTACGGGACGTACCCACTGCCCGAGTCACAGCTCGACCGATTTCTCATTCGGCTCAGCGTGGGTTACCCGCCGCCCGGCGTCGAGCGAGAGGTGCTCACCCGTCGCGGCGCTGACCCGGTCGGACAGCTCAATGCGACGATGAGCGCAAACGAGCTTCGGCACGTTCAGCAGGCAGTCGACTCGGTGCGCGTCGACGACTCTGTCCTCGACTACCTTCATCGAATCGTCATCGCGACGCGAAACACGCCGCTTCTGTCGGTCGGCGTTTCCACTCGAGGCGCGCTCGGTTTCGAGCGCGCGGCGCGTGCGCGGGCACTCGTCGAAGGTCGCTCCTTCGTGCTTCCCGACGACGTCAAGGTGCTCGCCGGCCCCGTCCTGGCCCACCGCGTGAAGGTCAGCGGCGGCATGGGTGGAGCAGCGGTTCGCGATGATGCACAGCGCGTCATTCGCGAGCTTCTCACCGTCGTCTCTGTTCCCCTCTGATCGGGCCGGTCGATGCGGATCTTTCGGCGAAAGCGGAGCAGGCGAAAGTTTAGACTGACGCGCGAGGGGCGTGCGTTCCTGTTCGTGACTGTGGGCGTGGGTCTCGCTGCCGTGAACACGGCGAATAACCTCCTCTACCTGGTGCTCGGCCTGCTTCTCAGCCTGCTTCTAGTGAGCGGTGTCCTCAGCGACCTCGCGCTCTGGAAGCTCCAGATCAAGCGTAATCTGCCCGCTCGGCTCTTCGCCGGGCGGCGCTCGCTCATCGACATCGCCCTGCTGAATGAAAAGCGCTGGCTCTCGAGCGTGTCGGTTGAAGCGATTGATGAGATCGACGGCGTCGACACGGAGGCCGCGCGGTTCGTTCGGGTTGCGCCCGGAAAGACCGAGGTCGGGAGCTATCGCTTCGAGTCGCCGCGCCGCGGGCTTTTCGAGCTCGGCACGGTGCGGGTGCTCACCCGCTATCCGTTCGGCCTGATCGAAAAAGGCTACACCATCTTCCTGCCGGACGAGATCGTCGTCTATCCGCAGCTGCTCGAGCACGTCGCCGCGCCGGCCCTCCGCCCGATGCAAGGCGATGCAGCGCCCATTCACCAAACCGGCCGCGGCAGCGAGTTTGCGGGCAGCGTGCGCTTCTACCGTGAGGGTGACGAAGCCCGAGACATTCACTGGAAACGAACCGCAAGCCGAGGCCAGCTCGTCGTTCGTGAGCACGAGCAGGAATCGAGCGCGCTGGTCACGCTCACTGTCGACAACCTCGTTCCCTCCGGTCTCGACGACGAAGCAGCATGGCGGGAGCGATTTGAAACCTCGGTTTCCGAGGTCGCGACCCTGGCTTCGGTCTATCTCGCGCAGGGCATTTCGGTGCAAGTCCAGTCGAGCAATAGCGTCTCGCCCCTGGTTCCCGGCGGCACTCCGCCGGACCCCATCTGGCACTTTCTCGCGCTGCTCGCGCCCGCCCACGCCGCCGCCTTCCGCAGCAACCCCAAGAGGCACGCGGCATGAGATTTGGCTTGGCCCACAAGCTGGTCACCTACCTCTTTGCGGCCCTCGGCCTCATGGCCCTCTTGCTCGGCACGACGTTCAGCCCGCTCGAGGCAACGCTCGTCGTCGTCGCGTTCGCGGCCAGCTGGTTTGCCGAGCCGCCGCTCCTCGACCGCCCGGGCTACTCGCGCTTCTGGAACATCGCGGCCGTCGTGGTGCTCATCCTTCAAATCGCTCGCGCAATGGCCGGAGAGCCGATCCTGTCGGTTGGTGTGCAGTACGCCGCATTTCTTCAGATCTCGCGTCTCTCGCATCGCAAGACCGCCGCGGACTACCAGCAGATCGCGATCCTCGGTTTCTTGCACCTGATCGCGGGCACCGTATTTTCGACCGGCCTCGATTATGCCGTCGTCTTCTTTGGCTTCGTCATCGTAATGCCCTGGATGCTCGCGCTCACCCATCTGCGAAAAGAGCTCGACACTGCCCACGGCGCTGATAGCCCCGTGCTGCGGGGTGAGCTCCAAAGTAGAAAGCTCGCGACCGCCGCGTTCTTCGGAGGCACGACGCTTCTCGCGGTTCCACTCTTCATCTTGACCGCGGCCATGTTCTTCGCGTTTCCGCGCGTTGGCTTTGGGTTCCTTTCCAACCTGGGCGTGCGCACACAGTCGGTGGCCGGCTTCGGTGACGACGTCGAGCTCGGCGGCTTCGGCACGATTCGCGACGACCCTACCGTCGTCATGCGGGTCAAACCCAAGAACCGGCCCGACCCACCGCCGCGCACGCTCGACCTACGCCTCCGTGGCACTTCCTTCGACCGCTACAGCCAGGGGCGTTGGTCGCGTTCGCCCATTGCAGGCGAAGACCTGCCACGCCTCCAAGACGCGTACATCGTTTTCCGTCCTCCAAAGCCGGAAGACCGAGAGTACGAGATCATACTCGACCCGATGGAAGAAGCGGTTCTATTTCTGCCCGAGGGGACCGTATCCCTCCAGCTTGCGCCGACGGTTCGCGCCGGCCGCAACCGACATCGGCGCGTCACGCGCTCGCCGGGGCTCGATGTGCGCTACAAGGGCCACGTCCAGGGCCCTCTGACCTACAAGGCCTTCGCCAAGGCCAAGTCGCGTGGCTTCCCCGAGGACATCCCGAAGCGTCTTCGCAGCCGCTACCTCGAGGTTCCTTCTGGCTACGACCGAGTCGAAGCATTGGCCCGAGAAGTCGTGAACGGCGTCTCCAACCCATACGCCCAAGCGCAGTTCGTCGAGCGCTACCTGCGCGGCGGCGGCAAGTACCGCTACACCCTCGAGCAGCCCGACACTGAAGGCAAGGATCCGCTTCAGGTCTTCCTGTTCGAGGCCAAGGCAGGGCACTGCGAGTACTTCTCGACTGCGATGGCCATCATGATGCGGTCCCTCGGACTGCCGGCGCGCAACGTGACCGGCTTCCTCGGCGCTGACTACAACCCTTACGGCGACTACTACGCCGTTCGCAACGGACACGCGCACAGCTGGGTGGAAGTGTTCATCGAAGGTCGCTGGGTCACGTTCGACCCGACGCCGGCCTCCGGCCAAGTCTTTGCGGCGCCGTCCGGCTTGGCCGTGAAGATGAGGCAGGTCATCGACGCAATGCGCGTCCGCTGGGCGGAGTACGTCGTCGAGTACAACATTCGCGACCAGGCCAAAGCGCTACACGGCCTCGCCGCATGGTATCGATCTCTGCGCGGAAATCGCGGCGCAAAGCAGTTCGGGGCAAACGGTCAGTCGACCGGCCAAAGCGAGTTTGGGCCGATTCCGTTCCGTCCTGACTGGCGCTGGTTCATTGCCATCATGAGCGTCTTTGGCCTTGGCGTCCTGCTGGTTCGATGGCGCCGAAAACACCGGCGCCAAACCCGTGCGGGGCGGCAGCTCGACCCCAACCGCGACCGAGCCGTTCGGCTCTACCTTTCACTCGAGAGCAGCCTTCGAAGCGCCGGCCAAGCGCGCCCGCCGGATGTCACCCCAATCGAGCACGCCGAAGAGCTCGACCGCGCAGGTTTCGCCGCGGCCGATGAAGTTCGCGAGGTCACCGATGCGTACCTTGCGGCGCGCTTCGGCGATTCGACTTTGCCATTGCACGACTACCAGCGGCTTCGCCAACTGACCCGCGGCGTTCGAACCAAGGCGCGGCGCGCTCCTACTTCGTGAGGAACCAGCCGAGGGCCACACCGAGCGCGGCCAGCGCGACCACGCCGACGACGATGAGGGGCACCTTCGAGCGACCGGGCTTGCCTGCGGGTGCCGCTTCGCTCTTCTGTTTCGTTTTGCCTTCGGCCGGCTTTTCCGACTCCGGGTCCACGATGGCGATCGGGGCCGCGCCTGGTGGTCGGAACGTCATCACGGGCGCGCCGTCTTTGCCTTTGATGCGCGGAGCCGGAATGAGCGACGGACCCATGGGCACTCCCGCTGGGCGCTCAGCCGCCGGCCTGCTGCTCTTGGACTCGAACCATCCCATCGTCGCGCCGGGCGGAGCGCTGCTGCGCACGGTTTCAATTGCCGTCTCGACCTCCGAGTCGCCGGCAAACCAGTTGCTGGGGTCGACGAAGTCCGAAGCCACGAGCGGCCGCGCGCCTTCGTCGTCGGCGCGGAGCCGAAACGGCTTGGAAGGGTCGGCGGGCATGTGGGCCTTGCTGTCGAGCGACGTGAACCTCGCGAGCTCTTCTTGGATCATGCCGTCGATCATCATCGGCTGCGGCGGCACCGACTTCTGGCGCTCGAGCGCGGCTTTCACGAGGTTGGCAATGTCGTACGAGGTCACCTTCATCTGATGGTGAAAGAGAAAGCTCGCCAACGAGTCGCCGAACTCTCGCGCCGTCTGGAACCGGTCGTCAGGCTCTCGAGCGAGCGATTTCAGCAGCATCGCTTCGAACTGCGGGTCGACCTCGGGGTGGTCGCCCACCAGGCTTGGGATGTCAGCGCTCGAAACAGCCTGGACCGTATCGTAGTCGGTGTCGCCGAGGAACAAACGCCGCCCCGAAAGCATCTCCCAAACGCAAACGCCGAGCGCGAAGATGTCGGCCCGCGCGTCGACCGACTGCCCGTTCGCGACCTCGGGCGACAAGTAGCTGAACTTCCCCTTCACGACCCCGGGGTCGGTTCGCTCCAGCTGCGTTCGCGCCTTGGCAAGGCCGAAATCGGTGACCTTCACCTCGCCCCGCTTGCTGATCAGAATGTTCGGCGGCGAAACGTCGCGGTGAACCAGCTCGACCAGGTTTCCGTCGTCGTCGACGAGTTCGTGGGCGTAACTCAACCCGCGGCAGGCTTCCATCGCGATGTAGATGACGTCTTTGAGAGGGAAGGGCTGCCGCTTGAGTCGCAGCGTCTCCATAATTTTCTTCAGGTTCGTTCCGTCGACGAACTCCATCACGATGAAGAAGCTGTTATCCGACTTCCCGATGTCGAACACGCTGACGATGTTCGCGTGCGTCAGCCGGGCGCCAAGCCGCGCCTCGTCGAGAAACATCCCGATGAAGTTCGTGTGCGAGGCGAGATGCGGCAGAACGCGCTTGATAGCGACGCGTTTCTTGAAACCTTGAACACTCGTGGCTTCCGCAAGGAAAACCTCGGCCATCCCGCCGGCTTCAAGTCTTTCGATCAGGTTGTATCTCTGATCGGTCATCTCAGCTCGTCCGCCCTCCCCTGAGGCGTTTTTCCATTGTCCTTTGCAGGCACTGGCCTGGTCAAGGAAGGGATGCCATTGACACGGTGCCCCTGCGGCGCTTGACTGCTGCCGTGTCCCGCTCCCCAAAGCCACTTCGAATCGCCCCGTCCGTGCTTTCGGCCGATTTTGGCCGCCTCCAGGCGGAAGTCCAGGCCGTCGACGAGGCGGGCGCCGACTGGATTCACGTCGATGTCATGGACGGCCGCTTCGTGCCGAACATCACAATCGGCCCCGTGGTGGTCAAAGCCATCCGCACTGCGACAAAGAGCGTGGTGGATGTTCACCTCATGATCGTCGAACCAGAGAAGTATGTTCAGTCGTTTGCCGAGGCGGGCGCCGACATCATTACAGTGCACGCCGAGGCCAGCACGCACCTGCACCGTACGCTTCAGCAAATTCGTGCTCTCGGAAAGCGCGCCGGCGTGTCGTTTAACCCCCATACCCCTCCCGATTGCCTACGATACGTCCTGCCGTACGTCGACCTGATCCTCGTCATGAGCGTCAATCCCGGGTTCGGCGGCCAGAGCTTCATCCCTTCCGCCCTCGACAAGCTCGCTCGGATTCGCGCCCTGATTGACGAGTCAGGCTTCGACATCGACCTCGAAGTCGACGGCGGCGTGAAGCCGGGCACTGCGCACCAAGTCGTCGAGGCGGGCGCCGACGTCATCGTGGCGGGCAGTGCGGTCTTCAACCAGGACGACTACGCGGCCGCCATCAAGGCGATCCGAAAGGACGGCGAGTGAACGACGAGGCGGCGCTCACCAAGAAATTCGTCGACCGCAAAGTCACCAAGCGGAAGCTTCGTAAGAGTAGGTTGGTCGTCGAAGAGGGGCCCGACAAAGGCAAGCGCATCGACATTGCCAGCGAGCGCATGACCATCGGCGAGAGCGTGATCTGCGACCTGACGCTCAAGGACACGGCCGTGAGCGGCACGCATTGCGAAATCATTGCCAAAGAAAACGGCTTCTTGTTGCGCGACCTCGGTTCGGCCAACGGGACTTGGGTTGCAGGGGTGCGCGTGCGCGAGGCGTGGCTCGAACCGGGCATGCCCTTGCGCATCGGGCGCACGGTCCTCCGCTTCGAGCATGGCCCGGGCACCATCGAAATCGAGCTCAGCCGGCGCGAGAAGTTTTATGAGCTCATTGGCCATGGCGTCCGAATGCGCGAGATTTTCGCCGTCCTCGAGAAGGTGGCGGCAAGCGACCTGACCGTCCTGGTGCGTGGCGAAACCGGCACCGGCAAAGAGCTCGTCGCACGAGCGATTCACCGCGCATCGAAGCGCGCGCAGCGCCCGCTCATCGTTCAGGATTGCAGCGCGATTCCAGCCAACCTCATCGAAAGCATTTTGTTCGGCCACGAGCGGGGCTCGTTCACCGGCGCCGCCGACCGCAAGCGCGGCTGCTTCGAAGTGGCCGACGGCGGCACGCTGTTCCTCGACGAAATTGGCGAGCTCGACATCAGCCTTCAGCCGAAGCTTCTGCGCGTGCTCGAGACGCGCGAAGTGCAACGCGTCGGCGGGACTCGGATGATTCCGGTCGACGTGCGCGTCGTGGCCGCCACCAATCGCGACCTCCGCCAGATGGTCAACGAAGGCACGTTTCGCGAAGACCTCTACTACCGTTTGACCGTCGTCGAGGTCGACCTGCCCTCGCTCCGTGAGCGCAGCGAAGACATCCCGGCGCTCGCCGGCCAGTTCCTCGAAGAGTCGGCAAAGCGCGGCCAGCGGGAGGGCGCGAGTTTCTCGATTACCAATGACGCGATGACGAAGCTGCAGGCGTACCCGTGGCCAGGAAACGTCCGCGAGCTCAAGAATACGATCGAGCGCGCCGTTTCCCTGGCCGACGGAACCGAGCTTGGCATGCATGACCTCATGCCGGCTTCGCAGAAAACGCCGCCGATGGTGTTTCCCGGCGGCACCGCCGAGCAGTTCGTCGACAACGACATCCCCTTCAAAGACGCCAAGCAGCGAATCGTCGATGCCTTCGAAGCGCAGTACCTCAAGGCGGTGCTCGACAAGCACGGTGACAACATCAGCCGCAGCGCGCGAGCGGCGGGTCTTACCCGCTACCACCTCCGCGAGCTCGCCAAGCGTTACGGCCTGCGGGGCGAAACAAACGAGCCCGACGACGAAGATTGAGCCATCGGCGTCGCGCCCGCCTATGATGGAAGCGATGGCTCGGGGCGCAGTTCTGTTCATCACAGCGCTTGCCGTCGGCTGGCCGCAATTGGTTTCAGCGGACGCGGCCGTCGGCCAAGCCGCATCGCCCGCGCCCTCCTGGGCCAAATCTGTCCAAGTCGTGAACGACGGTGCCCCTGTGATGCTTGCACCCGATGGCAGCTCACGACGCCGCGGGACTGTCGGTGCCGGCACGCGCCTCGGCTTCACGCGCAGGGTCTTCGGCGAGGGCTGCTCGACCGGGGTCTGGTACGAAACCAGCGACCAGCTCTTCATCTGCGAAGGGCACGTGCAACCATCGCCCGAGCCCCCTGGCCCCGAACGTGACGACCTCACCGGCCTGAGCGCGCGCCTGCCTCAGCGTTACGCCTTCGTCCGCTTCGACGGCACGCGCGCGTACGCGCACCCGAGCGACTACTTCCGAAGCGACTACAGCGAAGCACTCGGCAAGGGCTACGGAATCGTGATTACCGGAGAGCAGGTGTACGAGGGCGTCGAGTTCATTCGCACGCGCCGCTTCCTCTGGATCGAACGCGGCTCGGTTCACTTCGTCGACGGAAGCGCGTTCACCGGCGTGAAGCTCCGCCGCGGCGAGCCCCTCGACGTCGCATGGGTGTCGCCCAGGCCCGCCAAGCTCTTTGAGACGCCCAGCGGCCGTGTTCGCAAACGCCTCGACCGCCACGCTGCGGTCCACATCCAATCGAGCCAAGGTGCCTGGAGCAAGCTCGCCGGGGGAGGGTGGATGCGCACCGCCCACCTCGCGCGCCCCGTGCGCGTCGACCCGCCCAAAGGCCTGGGCCCGACGGACCGTTGGATCGACATCGACATAGACCAGCAAACGCTCGTCGCCTACGAAGGCCCGCGGCCGATCTTCGCGACCCTGGTTTCGACCGGCCGCAACAGCAAGCAATCTGAAACTCCGATCGGTGTGTTTCAGATCTGGGCCAAGCTCGAGTACTCCGACATGGATGACATCGAGCGCACCGACGTCGACAAAAACTACTCGATCCAAGATGTCCCCTGGGTGCAGTTCTTCAAAGGCAGCTACGGCTTCCACGCCGCGTTCTGGCACAACGACTTCGGCCGCCGTCGAAGCCACGGCTGCATCAACCTCTCACCCGCCGACGCCCGCTACCTCTTTCAGTTCAGCCAGCCGATCTTGCCGCCCGGTTGGAACGCGATCCTCCCGATGCCCGAAGACCGCCCGACCACGGTGCAGGTTCGCGCAAAGGACTGACTCGCCTAGGCTTCCATCACATCTTTGACGTTCTGCAGGGCCACGTCGAACTGCCGCCCGAGCTCCCTCACGACGATGTGCTCCGCCAGCCTGCCCAGCACCGGGATCGGGACGCTGTACTCGACGCCGATGGTCAGCAACGTACCTTCGTCTTGGGGTTCGACGTCATATTCCCAAAGTGCGTCGATGTTTCCAATGATCTGATGCGACGCGCTTTTGTGCGGAACGTACTCGACGATAACCGTTTGCCCACGATGCAGCAGCCCGCCCATCTTGAACGTCCACTCATACTGCTGCCCGATGCCTTCCCCGATCACATTACGAACTTCCACCATGTTCGGCAGCCACGTGGGATAGTTCATCGGCTCGTCCACATATGCGAACACTTGGTCCGCGGGTGCGTGAATTGAGATGCTGTTTTTCCAAGAGGCGATGCGGCTCACTTCCTTTCTGGAGCTGATCCCGAACGTCTACTCAGTAGTTATGCAGCTGCCGTCCCCGGCGTCTATCCGTAATTATTATCCCGATAGGTTAGGTCAACAATAGCTATTTTGGTCTGGGAAATCCCTCGGGCCCCAAATCGCGCATCAACGTCGAGAAATAACCGAACGGGTACAGCAGCAGGAAGGGACCCGGGAGCGGAGCGGGGCGTTCGGTCATCGACGTGGTGGCAGCGTAGCCGCGAAAGTCGCGCGGTGGAACGAATGGCAGGAGCGGTCAAATTTCGGCCCTGCAGGCCGAAATTATCAGGCGCAAATAGATGCTCGTGCTCGACTCACCCCAAAGAGCCCAGCACCGAGCGAGCCCCGCCCCCAGTGGAAGCCGGCGAGCAAGTTTCCAAGCAACACCAAGCAGCTTCGTCCGATGTACGTGCATGGTGTTCGCCGAGTACACGTTGCTCACAGGAATCGTCGTCCTCACGGCGGGCCTAGCCCTCTACGCCCTCGGCGTCCCCCTGGTGCAGGCGTTCTACCTCACGAAGCTCTTTATCCTTTTACCGGTGCCCTGAGAGAGGAAGGCAGTCATGAGAATCAAAGCGGAAAATGAGAAGACCTTGCTCGCCGACAAGCGAGGATTAACCACGGTCGAGTACATCATCGTGCTTGGTTTGATCGCCGTGGTTGGAATTGCGGCTTGGCAGCAATTCGGTGAAACCTTGATCGGCGAGGTCGAAGCCGCCGACGGATACATCGCGGACGTCGTGCAGTAGCAGGCAGTGCGATGAACACGGCGGCAACCATCGCTGCGGGTCTGGCTTTGTGCGTCGCGGCAACAGCGGCGTTCTGCGATTGGCGACGAGGCGAAATCCCCAACTGGCTGACGCTCCCCGCCCTTCTCCTCGCGCCATGGAGCTACGGCCTCGCGTTCGGCATCGAATACGCCCTACATAGCCTGGCGGCTGGGTTTTTGGGCGGCCTGGTGCCGTACCTCCTGTTTCGCCGCGGCGCGATGGGAGGCGGCGACGTCAAGCTGTTTAGCGCCCTAGGCGCGGTAATGGGCTTCGACTTGCTTGTCGGGGTCGAGATCCAGCTGGCGGCTTCCTTGGCGGCCTTGGTGTTCGCCAGTGCGGCGCTTGCCTGGAAAGGGGCGTTGACCAGCACGCTGATGAACGCGCTCGCCGTGGGTTTCGGCCCTTTACTTCCACAGCGATGGCGTCGCGAACCATGCGATGCGCTGGCTGCTCCAGTTCGTATGGGAGCGCCGGTCTTCGCAGCGACGGGATTCTTCGCAACCCCACATCTCTTGCTCGCATGGGCCACGCCGTGACGGGGACCATGTCGGATTCTGGTTCGCTGTTGACAGACAAACGAGGCGTCGTTTTTCTCGAGTTTCTCGTCTCGTTCGTTCCAATGTGGACGTTCTTCTTGAGCGTTCTCCAGCTCGCGTTCATTGCCCACGCAAACCTGATGGTGAAGCACTCCGCCGACTCGGCAGCAAGGGCGGCCGTAGTCGTTCTGCCCGACGATCCAAACGAATACGGAGGCGAACCCGAGATGAGCCTGGACCGCAATCCCGTAACGGCATACGGCCTGGGTGTTGCACTCGGGCAAATCGGGTCGGCGGTGCGGGGTCGAGCAAGCGAAGCAGGCCTCTTGAGGGCCTTCTCCCAGAAGGCTTTGGCCAACGTCGGAAGGTCGCGCCTCAACACGATTCGATTGGCCGCCCATACGCCGCTGATGCCCTTGGCGCCCGTGAATGTAGGTCGCGATTCGCACCCCAGCATCGGTAAGGCCATCGGAAGCGAGCGGAAGCTGCTGAGTGCGCTCTACTATCAGCCGTTTGCGCTCGCGGTGACGTTTCCGGGGCTTCGGGGGGTCGTCGCGACAGGGCCGGAAATCACCGTGAGGGTCACGTACGCCTATCAATGCACTGTGCCACTTGCCCGAACGATTCTTTGTCAGTCGTTCGCAGACCTCGACGCCAAAGAAGAGCTCGGCGAAGCGTTTCTCCCGCTGGCGCAGAGTCTCGTGGGCGGTCGATTTCGGGGTCTACAGCACGACACTACGCTGCTGATCCAAGACGCGCCCTACGAGTATCACGCGAGGGGTTCCTGATGCACCCGAAGCAAGCAGGCCTAGTCGAAGATACGAAGGGTGCCATGATGCTCATGTCTCTCTTCATGGCGCTCCTCCTCATCGGGGCTCTCTATTACATCCTCGGCGTAGGAGACGCTGTCATCTACCGGCGCATCATGCAGGACGGCGCGGATGCAGGCGCGCACGCAGCATCGGTGATGGGCGCGAAGGGGATGAACCTCCATGTCTTGCTCAATGTCGTCATGGCCGTGACCGCCGGGATTTTGCTCGTCATCCGAAGCGTCGAAGTTCTGCTCGAAATCGTCATCGGAATTCTGTACGGGCTCGTTGCGACGGTCGTGCTCGCCGCGAAAGCATCTGCACTCATCGCCGTGCTCAATCCGGTCGAGAGCACGGTCGAAAAGGTTGGTGACGCCGTCGAGCAGTTCGTGCGGGTCGCCCAAGACGCGTTGGATGTGGCGCACAAGGCCGTCCAGCATGGGTATCCCTTGTTGGCAGAAGCGCGTGCCGTCGATGCGATGGCCTTCGAGGCCGCCTATGATCCCCCGGTCGCCGGCGGTTTTGTCGTCCCGCTTCTCGGCTCGCGCCTTCCCAGCGGTGGTCGAGGGCTACCGACCGAAGAGGACGACATCGGCATCCTCTGTGATCGCGTCTCCGACGGCCTGAGCAACAGGCTGAGCAACGTGCGCTCAAAGGTGCCTCGATGGCTTCTCAAGTTTCTTGGTGGCGTCGTCGGTCAGGCACTCCGGCTGGGCAAACGAAGGACGTGCGCAGACGAAGTCGTCGAGCCTCCACGGCGCGTGATTCAGAACCGAGCCGATGGAACCCTCGTATGGCTCGGGCACGAAGAGTTCCAATACCGAGCGTACGCCATCGGT
The DNA here is from genome assembly GCA_947259605.1 of uncultured Polyangiaceae bacterium. Taxonomy (GTDB): domain Bacteria; phylum Myxococcota_A; class Polyangia; order Polyangiales; family Houyiibacteriaceae; genus SG8-38. The sequence continues at coordinate 24,269 of CAMYMX010000004.1, forward strand.
CGCGACCCTCACGAGGATCATTGGCAGCATGGCGAGCGGGGCATTCGCATTGCGCAAGGCGGCGCAGCGGACGGGCACAACGCCGCGCACCGGGCGCATGTCGTAGGTCGCCTCGCCTTTGCACAGTCCGAGTACTACTTCGATGGTACCGAGCACAAAGCCGAGTGGCTCTGGAAACAGCGGTGGC
>CAMYMX010000005.1 GCA_947259605.1 uncultured Polyangiaceae bacterium
TCTCGTCGAACATGGCGGGCGACAGCGCATTGCGCTTGCCGTCGTCCATCGTGAGCGTCGCGACCGAGCGGTCGATATCTAGGGTCACCAACGATCGAGTCATGCGTTGACGCATAGCACGCGGCTCCAGACTTCGTCGACGGCAAGCGCACTGCGGAGCTACGGCTGCAGGTCTTGGGCTAGGGCCGCACCGGGCGGCTTCGCCTCGATGATGAAACCAGCGCTCCCCGAAGAGCCAAGCACCCGGTACTTCGATTTTGGTTGGTGCATCGATTGCGTCGACCGCCAACGGCCCCCATGGGCCAGGAGAGCAATTCGGCGAATTTTCTTCGCGGCCATACGCGAGCTGCGCAAGGCATGCGTCGATTCATCAGAAGCGCGGCATTGAACCTGCATCTGGAAGTACGAAGCCTTTGTAGTGCTTGTCTGATCGTCGCGGCGTGCACTATCCTCACCGTGGGCAAGCGGAGGGCTTTCGATGTCAGATTCAAAGAAGCAGACCGAAGGTGAACCGACCGCGTCGAATAGCACTTTGCCCAGAAGACAATTGCTCACGGCGTTTACCGTGGGCGGTGTTGCTGCGGCCAGCGCCACGCTCGGGATCGATTCCTGCGACACGGTCCCTCGGGCACCTGACGCACCCGAGCTCGAGCTCCGTTACATCAAGACTGCGGTCGAGCCGCTGAGCAAAGAGGACTACGTTGCGGAAGCGAAGCGTCAGGGCCTTCTCAGCAAAGACATTCACGAGGCGCTCACCGCCGACATCAACGAGTACTTGGCGACGACGTATCAGGCACTCGTCTACTCCGAGCTCGTCAATGCTCTCCCGGAGGACCTCCGCGAGAGCGACGAGGTTCAATCCGACATCGCCGTGATGTCGCCGGTGTTGGACCAGGCCGTGGCGGATGCCTACTTCATCATCGGGACGGCCGACGACGAGATCAAGAAGCAGATCGATCGAGAGGTGCGGGAGGACCCCGATATTCTGATGGACATGGCCTCCTTACTCGACCACGACGGGGCGAGGCACGGGATGGGGATCCGCAGCCGCCTGCGCCTTCGCCGGGCGTCCCGCCAGTTGTCATCGCGGCTCCGGATGCAGTCCACCGAGGAGGTGATCACCGACCTGACCGATCAAATCACACGTTACGCGGAGCGCAACGAGGCGCGCACGCCGAGCGATACGAGCTTCGGGGTCAGCATGGCTTCGAGGCGGATGTTGGCCGCGTATCAAGAACCCACTAGCGCGGCCGAGGGCCCGCATCCGGAAGCGTACGTTGACCCTTCTCAGCCCACGGCCGAAGGAGGCGAAACGGCTGAGGCGGACTCCGAGGCTGAGAAGCAATTGGCACAGGCAGAACAGGAGCTGAAGACGCGTCGGCGTATCGCAAAGCTCGAACAGAAAGAGAAGAGTCTCACGCGGGCGTCGAGAGGGCTCGCCGGGGCCGGGGGGGGGCTCTTGATCGTCGGGGGCATCGTTCTTGGCGCGACGGGAGCGATAGGCGGCGCCGTCCCCATGTGCATTGGTGGCTTCTTGCTGTTGATCGCCCTCTTCGTCCTAGCTGCCCGCGCCCGTCGCCGTAGACAACTCGAGGAGGAGCAAGCCCGGTTGAAGGCCACCGACGGTCAGTGAGCGAATCACCGCACATCACTGGCTGGGGCATCGCGAGCGCGCTCGGCGTCGGGCGCGATCGATTCTGCGCTGCGCTGCTCCGAGGTGAGAGTGGAATCACGACCGTTCATCGCTTCGACACCTCCCCTTTCACGACCCACGTAGGCGCGATGGTTGCGGGCTACGAATCGGACGACCGCGACCCGAGCTTGCTCTCTCACGAATTCGGAATGCTTGCGCTTCACGATGCGCTCGCGCACGCCCGGCTCGAACTCGAGGCGCTTCAATCGATGCGGGTCACCTTGACCTTAGGGGCGAGCCTCTTTGGAGATCACACCACCGAGCGCCTCGCACACGACCTCGCCAAAGAGCTTGGTATTTCGGGTCCCGCGATCACGATCTCCACGGCATGCACATCTTCCACCCAGGCGATTGGCTTTGGCGCGGACCTGATTGGTGAAGGCTTCGCTGATGTCGTTCTTGCGGGAGGAATCGACGTGCTGACCCCTGCGCTCTTCGCGGGCTTCCATGCCCTTGGCGTCCTGAGCGAAAGGCCGTGTACTCCATTTGGCCGGCAGATGGGAACTACGCTCGGCGAGGGTGCGGGCTTCGTGGTGATCGAACGAGGCGGTCTTCGCGATGCCGTCACGCGCGCACGGCTTCGAGGCTATGGACTCTCGGGCGATGCGTACCATGAGACCTCTCCCGAGCCACGCGGTCGTGGCGTCGCCGCCGCGATTCGCGGCGCTCTCGATGATGCCGGAGCGTCCGCGGCGGAGATCGGCTATTTGAACGCGCACGGCACCGGCACGGTGGCCAACGACACCGCCGAATGGTGCGCCGTTCAGTCGGTGTTCGGTTCTGATCTCGGCGGCTCGTTGGCGCTAAGCTCGAGCAAAGGACATCTCGGTCACGCACAGAGCGCCGCCGGAGTGCTCGAAGTGATCACCACGCTCGAGTGTATGGGAGCCGGCCTCGCACCGACGACCGCTGGCTTCGAGGAAGCGCGGCCTGGAGGCCCACCGCGCCCCGTCGGCTCGAAGCAGCCCAAGCCGCTGGTCTATGAGCTCGCGCTCTCCAGCAACTCGGCGTTCGGTGGGAGCAACTGCGCGCTCGTGTTCGGAAAAGCCAAGCCTGCGACAGTATCCGACGACGAGCGAAGACGGGTCTTCGTGAGCGGGGCCACAGCCCTGTGCGCCGGCGTAAGCTGCATCGAGGAGCTCGCCTCGATCTGTGCAGCCGAGTCGCCGCTGTCGAAAGCCGAGCTCCAGATCGATTTGGCCTTGGAGCTCCCGAGGGTGGATCTTCGTGGCATCGACCGAGCCTCGGAGCTTCTCACGACTGTCGTTTCGAGAGCCCTCGCGGATGCTGGTGCACAACTCCGAGGAGAGACGCGCGCACGAACTGGGTTGATCGCGGGCGTTCTCCGCGCCTCTCCCGATAGCCTCTATCGATTTCGCACGAGCCTCGAGCGGCGGGGCTTCGCCAAGCCTGACACGACGGCGTTTGCGCAAGTGCTCCCGAGCGCTGCGCAGGGTGCTTGCGCCAAGGCGCTCAACATCCGTGGTCCGCAGAGCACGGTGACTATCGGCGAAGGTAGCGGCCTGATGGCTGCCGTGATGTCGGCTTGGATGCTCGCTCGCCGGCGTGATTCGGACCGCATCGTCGCAGCGGCCGTCGATGTGAGGTCGGAGCAATCAGCCGAAGGGGCGCTTGTCGATGCTGCCTGCGCGCTGGTGCTCTGCACGGAGCCCACCGCGGTCGAGGTGGCTGGCATCGGGCTTGCCGGACCAGGACAACTCGATGAGGCGATTACAGAAGCAAAACGCAGGTCGGGTTTGTCAGAACGGGTGGAGCTGCTGGTCGAGTTACCGAACCCCTTTGGCGGCATGCCGGCAACGTCATCTGCCTTTGCGCTCGCCCATGCCATCGGGTCACTGCGCAGGGGCAAATCGAAAACCGCGCTCGTCGCGACCACAGGCACCACCGCCAGCGTCGCGATGATTCTTACCTCGAACGAGGTGACCCATGACGACTAACTTGTCCGACTACGTCTCATCGCGAGAGGCGGTTCTCGATCGTGTTCGGCGCATGCTTCGCGACACCATGAAGCTGCGAATCGAGCCCGAGGCCATCGACCCCGACGTGCCTCTCTTCGGAACGGGCCTCGGTATGGACTCCGTCGACGCGGTCGAGCTCGTGGTGCAGCTCGACGCCGTGTTTGGATTGACGCTCGCCGGCTCCCCTTGGGTTTCCGCGAAATTGCGCACGGTGAATACCATTGTCGACGCGATCCTGGAGCTCGGCAATGAGACTTGAGGACGAGTACCGGTCGCTGCGGCACGGCGCCGCGCTGAGCCGTATGGATCACGTGGGGCTCGTCCGAGTGAGCGGCGATGACGCGACCGAGGCGGTCGATGCGATCTGCTCCGGTGACCTTTGGGTTCGGGACGGACGGATGCTTCAGACCTTGATCCTCGGCGAGCCGGGTCAGCCCGTCGCGGATGTGTATGTCTGTCCGGACGATGACGCGTGTGTTCTGATGTTCGAAGGGATCACGACCGAGGAGCTTTCAGCGTGCCTAGCCGAGTATGCCGATCCCGAGCTCGCGATCGAGCTCGAAGACCTTCGACCCGCGTACGAGCTGATTTCCGTGAATGGACCCTACGCCTGGGAAGCACTGAGCAAGTGGCTGACGCCGGACGTGATCGGCCTTCCTTACCTGAGCTTCTATCACTTCGATCGCGGAACCTGCTTCCGCGCCGGCAAAACCGGCGAGTACGGGTATGATCTCGCCGTCCGCAGTGGCTACGTGGAACGCGCGTGGGAGGAGTTGCTCGAGCTCGTTGGTGCCTTGGGCGGTGGTGAGGCCTCTTTGGAGACGCTGGATCTGTGCGCTCTCGAGAACGGGTTCTTTTCCGTCCGGCACGCCTCGGTCGAGGGGCTCACCCCTCTCGAGCTGCAGCTGCAGTGGCGCGTCTCGGCGCGCAAGCGCTTTCCGGGCGCGGCGGCGATCGAAGAGCGAAGAGCGAAAGGTATGGAACGTCGATTGACCCACTTCGTCGCGCGAGAGGGGGTCGAGTCGGGCGATCCGATTCGCGACGCCGACGGCCCGGTGGGCCAGGTGACCGCCGCCGCCTTTTCGCCAGGCATCGGGGGTGTCGCGGGGATGGCGCTCCTCGACCTTTCGGTCGCCCACCCGGGAATCGACGCGTTCTTCGTGCCCGGACCGAACGTTGAGCGACCGATTCGCACGGTCTCGAGCCCGCTCCTTTTCAACCGGAGTCTTCTCGTCGACCCGCACCGGCACACCTACGCCACGCGCGACGAGACGAGCGATCCTCCCTTGTGGCTGGGATCACTTCCATGATGAGGTTCGCGCAACAGCGGGTCTTGGTCACCGGCGCATCGCGCGGCCTGGGACGCGACATCGCACTGCGTTTTGCAAGCGAGGGAGCCGCGGTCTTCATTGGCTATCGGAACCGCCGCGAAGAGGCCGAGGATTGCGCCGCTCGATGCGCTGCGTTTGGCGTCGAGGCCATGCCGGTCGCGCTCGATCTCGCAGATGCTTCCTCGGTACGCGCGACGATCTCGGGCTTGCCGGCCCTCGACGTGTTGGTGAACAACGCCGCGACCGTCCGTGACCAGTTCTTTTTCCTTCAGTCCGATGCCGATGACGCAGAGGTCATCGCGATCAATCTGAGCGGCACCATGGCATGCATCCGCGCCGCGCTTCCCGGCATGATGCGCTCTGGAAAGGGCGTCGTCGTCAACGTTGCGTCCGTAGCAGCCATCCATGGAAGCCCTGGACAAGCGAGCTATTCCGCCTCGAAGGGTGGGATCATCGCGTTGACTCGGACGCTTGCTCGCGAGCTCTCAGGACGAGGAATCCGCGTGAACGCCGTAGCTCCGGGGATCTTCGATGCGGGTATGGCACAGCGCATGGATCACCGCGTGCGGGAGGCCCGGCTCCAGTTGCTTCCGATGGGCCGGGCCGGGCGGTCCGAAGAGCTTGCCAGCGTCGTGGCCTTCCTGGCTTCCGACGAGGCCAGCTACATCACGGGGCAAACAATTGCCGTCGACGGGGGAATGACCGCATGATCGCGTGGCTCGTCGCGGGACAGGGGGCCGAGCATCCGGATATGGGACTCGAGCTCGCCCGATTCTACGCTCCGGCGGCGGCGCTTTGGGAACGGGCAAGCGAAGCAGCGGGCAAGGACCTGCTTCATCTTTCGGAGACCGGCAGTCGATCCCTGTTGCGCACGGAGTACCTTCAGCCCGCGCTCACCGCCGTTGCGTTGAGCGCAGCGTTGTTCCTCCGCGACGAGGGGATCGAGCCATCCATCGCGCTTGGTCACTCGGCTGGGGAGGTCGGCGCGCTCGCACTCGCCGGACATCTGAGCTTCGAGGATGCTGGCTATCTCTCGGCGATGCGCGGACGGGCGATGGCAGAGGCGGCACGCGCTAGGCCTGGTGGGATGGCCATGGTCCGTGGCTTCAAAGCGCAGGCGATGGAGGTCGTCGAGCATGCCGCGAAGACCGGCGCCATCTTCGAGGCCGGACAGATCACCGGCGACGCGTATTTGGTCGCAGCCGACCGCGCTGCGCTGCGAGCCGCCGCTTCGTTGGACGGAGTCTCTCCGCTCCCAGTCTCTGGGCCGTGGCATTCCCCACTCGTCGAGCCCGCCGTCGCCGAGCTCCGACCCGTCGTCGAGTCGCTCATCGAGGATGCGCACGAAACGACCACGTGGGTGAGCAACGAGACGGCTGAGCGCGGCGCTGCTGATGCGAAACGAGCTGGAGAGCTGCTGCTGTCCCAGCTCACCCGACCCATGAATCTTCACGGCGCCATCGAATACCTCCTCGGGGAAGGCGCGACGGAGCTGGTCGTCCTGGGTCCTCATCGCGTACTTCAGCACATCGTCAGACAACACTTCGACGCGTACACCGAAGCGCGAATTCACGGCACATCTTCACTTCGAGAGTTGCAGTCGATCGTCAAGGAGTTGGCATGACACGCATGAGCGAGGAGCGTCGCGGTCTCGGCGCGAACATCATCCAGCGTCTCCTACAGCACAGGAGGCCCTTTTTGTTCGTCGATCGGATCAAGCGCTACCGGTTGGGAGAGGCCCGCTCGATCGAAGCGGCGTTTCAAGTCTCGGTGAGCCATCCCGTGTTCGACGGTCATTTCCCTGATTGGTCCTTGTGGCCCGGCGTCTACGTCGTCGAGGGCCTCGGACAGACGGCGCAGCTACTGGCTACGCTGGATGCGATCCACAGCGCGGGCGCTGCACGCCAGGATGCGGAGCTCGGGCTCCGGACCCTCGATGCGCTCGACGCGATCTATTCGCTGAGGCCGGGCGCCACTCCATCGGAAGAAGGCCTGGCCCTACTCGAAGAGGTGTCGCGCTCTCCGGTCGTCGGGCTGGCCAGTCGCATCGACGTCCGATTTCTCGAGCCCGTGCTGCCAGGTTGCCGGCTCGACTATCGTGCCGAGTGGACGCTCGAGCAGACCGGGGTGATGGCATTCGACGTCGAGGCTTCGGTCAGCGGGCGTCCCGTCGTGCGCGGAGAGCTCGGCGCGAGCGTGAATACCCGAATCCCCCGTCGCTCCGACGATCCGAAGGGGCGCTGATACGAAATGAAAGTTGGTTCTCAGAATGGTTCGAATGGGCTAAGAGAGCTGCAGAGGCGGTTCGCCTACATGAGCGAATACACGAGCAGTGGGAAATTGAAGTTCGCCCTCCTTGCGTGCTTCGAACGTCCGCGCCCGCAGTAAACAAGCGCCTCGCGGCACAGTTCGGATGCGCGAAACGCATTTTGACGGCCTAAGCCCGACCGTTTCGGTGGTATATGTCTTCTAGATGAGTGGTCTCGGATGAGCACCGTGCTCCTTCTTTGGTCGATGTACGTCCCAATGTTCGTCGTGCTGACGTGGGCACTGGACCGCGAGGACCGGGTATGATCGCCGGACACTTTGCTACGGCGCTCGTGCCGTACGAGCTCACTCGAAAGAGCGCTCCGGTTCCGGTCTGGCTGTTTCTCCTCGCCGCTCAGTTTCTCGATGTGCTGATGATGATTTTCGTCTCTCTGGGCATCGAGAAGATGGAACCCGAGGATGCCTTCGACGTCTCGTTCAGTGGCCTGCAGACCGATATGTTCGTGAGTCACGACCTCGTTCCCGTCGTAGGCTGGGCAGCGCTCTTTGGGGTCGCCACTTGGCTGATTTGGCGAAAGCCTGTCATTGCACTCTGGTGTGTAGGGCTCATCGCGTTCCATGAAGTCTGCGACCTCATCGTGGGCTATCCGCACGAGGTGGTCCGGGGTGTACGCCCAATCGGAATGGCGCTGTATGTCAACGCGCCCATCCTCTCATTCTTGATCGAAGCAGCGATGGCGGCGGGCATCGTGTTCTGGTTCTGCCGGCGGCGGGCGAATGGCGGACAACCCGTATCGACCGGGACCCAGGTGATCCTCTACGCAGTCCTGGTGGGCACGACCCTCGCAGCCCTGCCGCTGGCAAACAACTCCATCAATTCGTTGCTTGGACTGTAGGTGCACAACTGTCAGCGCTGGGACTGTCACTCGGGGAAAGCAGGTCACAGAAGATGAATGGCAACACGGTTCTCATCACCGGCATCTCGGGCTTCATTGCAAACCACTGCGCGGTTGAGCTGTTGAATGCCGGCTACCGGGTGCGTGGATCGCTCCGGTCTCTCGGTCGCGCGGGGCAAGTGAAGGATACACTCGCGAAGCACGCAGACGTGACGAACCTCGAGCTCGCCGAAGCCGATCTCGAGTCAGACGCGGGATGGGACGAGGCTCTCGCCGGCTGTGCGCACGTGTTGCATGTCGCCTCGCCCTTTCCGGTGAGCCAGCCGAAAGACGAGCAGGTGCTGATTCGTCCCGCCGTCGAGGGGACGCTCCGGGTGCTCCGGGCCGCGCGCGCCGCCGGGGTAGAGCGCTTCGTCCAGACTTCCTCGATGGCTGCCGTGCAGTATGGGCATCCGCACGACCGGACTGCGCCGTTCACCGAGGCGGACTGGACTGTCGTCGACGCCCCCGGCGTGACGCCCTACGCGAAGTCGAAGACGCTTGCCGAGCGGGCGGCGCGGGACTTCGTACGCGAACACGCCGGCGCGCTTCACTACAGCTCGGTGAATCCCGGGTTCGTACTCGGTCCGGTGCTCAGCGCCGACATCCGGACCTCAGCCGAAATCATCGAGTTGATGCTGAAGGGCAAGTATCCGGGGGCACCTCGTGTGTCTTTTGCATGCGTGGATGTGCGCGACGTGGCGCGCATGCACCGCGGTGCCCTCGAGGCGCAAGTGCCGAGCGGCGGGCGCTACTTGGGCGCCGCGCAGTGTCTGTGGATGGTCGAGATCGCGAAAGCCATCAAATCGCAACTCGGCGATGCGGCGAAAAAGGTTCCGTCGCGGGAGTTGCCCAACTGGGTGGTCAAGCTCGTCGGGCTTTTCGATCCGAAGGCGCGGCAGATCGTTCCCGAGCTCGGCCGCGAGGTTCACGTGGACAACACGCTCACGCGCGAGACGCTTCAGATGACGTTCATACCCGCGACCGATGCGGCGGCGGCCATGGCCCAGAGCCTCATCGAGCTGAAGGTGGTCTCGTAACAAACGGTCCAAGAGATCTGACCGAGGTTTGGAGAAGAAGATGAACAAGGCCCCAGTCGTGCTCCTGACTCTTGCCCTCGTGATGTCGGGGTGCGGTGGAGCGGAAGGTGGTGACGGTAGCGGGGGCATGGCCGGCATGGCCGGCGCTGGGGGCACCGCAGGAAGCGGAGGCGCCGCAGGTGGGACTGCCGGAGTTGGCGGCGAAGGCGGCGCAGGTGGGACTGCCGGAGTTAGCGGCCAAGGTGGCGCAGGTGGGACTGCCGGAGTTAGCGGCGAAGGTGGCGCTGGCGGAGTTGGCGGCGAAGGTGGCGACAGTGGTGCAGGCGGGACTGCCGGAATTGGCGGCGCGGGCGGCTCCGCCGGCGCGGGCGGCCAAGGCGGCGCTGCGGGCGCGGCCGGTGAAGGGGGTGCTGGCGGCAGCGGTGGCGTGGCTGGCACTGGCGGCATCCCGGAAAACCGGTGCCCGTTTTACACCAGCGTTCTTGTCAGCCCGCTCTCGCAGTCCGTCGGCAACCTCATCGACGTCGACACTCGTGTTCTCGACCCGGAGGGCGACCCGGTCGATGTCCTCGTGACTTCGGATTGCGGCGAGGTCGCTGATCCCCTGCAAACCGCAGACGCGGAGACGGGTGAGGGCAGCACGACCGTCCGATGCGATCAAGAGGGGACTTGCGCCGTGACTGTCTCGATATCCGACGATGGATTTGATCCGGAGGGGTGCGACGGAACGAATGTGGAAGCAACGTCGACGACGGCGGTCGACTGTCAACCAGCAAGTCGATGATGGACCCACAAGGTCCTAGTCGGGATGGTGATCCGCCTTCACGGAGCCGCCGAGAGCCTCTCCAATGCGGATCTTCGCAGACACCTCGCCACCGAGGACGTTGCCAAGAAGGATACTGACATCGACCGTTCCGCCATGGACATCGCCGGCCAGCACATTGATGCCGCGCACCTCCTTCGGCATGGTCGCAATATTACCGACCAAACCGCCGGCCGCGGACGCTCCCACGAGCAACAGCACCGGCGAGGTGGCGACGGGCACACCGAGGAACTCCACCAACCCCAACAAGAACAGGATCGGGTAGCCGTATTGGTTCAAGAGCTCAGTGACGAAGTCCATGGGCGTTCGGTCGGGCTTACGCCCAACTCGCGAAGATGTAACAGGGGACAGCCCGACAGCATCGAGTGAGGTCGCAGAGCGGCGGGGTCGCTAAGGAACGCAGCCACGACTCGGCGGATGGGAAGAGCCGGTCGCTGAGAGTCCATGATGATCGAATGTGAGTTGCGGAGTCAGGACAGCAAGTTTACATTCTGTAAAATATGAGCCTACGAGCCCACAATGGGGACCAACTGCCCCCGCCGAAGCCAATTCCACGCCACAAAGGGCACTGGCTCTGGGGTGGGACCTTCGATTTCCAGCGAAACCCCGCGGAGTTCGTACTCGAGGCCCACGAGAAATACGGCGACGTCTTCGTGACTCGCGTGTTGACCGGCCAGTCGTACTTCATCCGTGACCCCGAGGTCGTCAATGCGATCAACGTCACGCATGCCAAGCACATCCACAAGCCCAAGGTCGTGAAGCAGATGTGGAAACCATTCCTTGGCAACGGGCTCGTACCGAACGATGGGGAGTCCTGGAAGCGGCAACACAAGTTGATCATGCCCGCCTTTCACAAGACGCGCGTCGATGCGTACGCGCCGACAATGGCCACTTACACGCGCGACATGGTGCGCGGTTGGACTGACGGCGAGCAACGCGATTTTCAAAAGGAGATGATGGAGCTGACACTTCGCATCGTTGCAAAGACCCTTTTTGATACGGACCTGTCGCATGATTCCGAGACGGTGCACGAGGCGATGGGTGCGATCATCGAAGCGCTCATCGACCACGCGCAGACCCCGATTCCAGCGCCTCGCTGGTGGCCGTCGAAACGCAACAGGCGGATGGTCAAGGCGCTCGATGCGATGGACGGTGTCATCGAGCGACTAGTCGCAGCGCGTCGAAGAGAAAAGAAAGACCGCGGCGACCTCATGTCGCACATCGTGTTTGCCACCGACGAGAAGGGCAGCATGTCGGACCAGCAATTGCGCGACGAGCTCATGACGCTCATCTTCGCGGGCCACGAGACCACGGCGCAGACGCTCACCTGGGCGTGGTATCAGCTCGCTACCCATCGGGACGCGCTCGAAAGGGCGCAAAGAGAGATCGATGAGGTTGTCGGCGGGCGGCCGATCGGCGAGGACGATCTGCGCAACCTGCCGTACCTCGAGATGTGCCTCAAAGAGTCCCTTCGCCGTTTTCCACCCGCTTGGATCTATGCACGTGAGGCGCAAGCAGACTTGCGTTTGGGCGACTACTTTTTTCCGAAGGGTGCGATTCTCGCCATCAGCCCGCTGGCGACGGGTCGCAATGCAAAGTACTTCGACGATCCCTTGGACTACCGACCCGAGCGCTGGACGCGTGAGTTCGAGCGTAGCCTTCCCAGGGGTGCGTACGTGCCATTTGCAGCGGGCCCCCGGGTTTGCCTCGGCAAGCAGTTCGCCATGATGGAGCTGCGCATCGTCCTCGGCACGCTGATCCAGAACGTCGACATCAATCTCCTCGAAGGCTTCGAGCCGGACTTCGTTTCCGCGATATCGTTCAACCCGGGCGAACGGGGCATGCAGATGACCGTTCGCTTCCGCGACGGGGCTCCGGTTCGCACCGGCGATGGCTCACGAAGGCAAGGGGTATCGAGCACTCACGCGGCCTGAGCGTCCGGACGAAGTGTCCGGTTGCGCGGGAGCAGAACCGCGATGGGCAGGAGCTCAGAAAGACCGAGCGCCGGCGCGACCAGTGCGCTCATGGCTCAAGAGCCTATCAAACGGGTGGCATCAAAACGGGGTTCTGCCCGACGCGGATGTCTTCCATGCGTTGATGCGCAGTCTCACGCCAGCCGTCCTCGGACAGGATGTAGAACGTACCGGAGCGGATCGCTGCGATGACCCGATCGGCCATCACCGACGGATCGACCCCGGTTTGAATGCTCTCGTTGATGCTGTCGAGGACGAGCTGCCGAGCGTCCGATTCGACGATGTCGCCGGGCTTTGAATACTCGGCCGGCCGGTTTCTCTCGCAGGTTCCGATGCCGGTCTTGATCAGCTCCGGGCACAGCACGGACACTTTGACCTTCTCGGAGGTGACCTCGAGCTCGTGGTGCAGCGATTCGCTCAGCGCTAGCACGGCGTGCTTCGTCATGTGGTAGATGCCGGCAAAGGGCATCGCGCAGAGCGCGGCCATCGACGCGGTGTTGACCAGATGACACTCCGTGTCCTGCTCGAGCATGATGGGAATGAAGGTTCTGATTCCGTGGATCACGCCCCAGATGTTGACGTCCATCAACCACTGGTAGTCGGCCAAGCTCTCTTCCCAAAGCAAGCCGCCCGCAAATACGCCGGCGTTGTTACAGGCCACGTGCACGCCGCCGAACTCGCTGCGGGCGCGCTCTGCAAGCGCGGCGACATCGGCCGCCTTGGAAACGTCCGTCACGACACCGATGGCCGCGGCGCCGGTGGCGGTGATTCGCCCGACTGCCGAGTCGAGCGCCGCCTCTTCGATGTCTGCGAGGACCACCCGCATGCCCTCACGCGCGAAGCGCTCTGCAAGCGCGAACCCGATGCCGCTCGCCGCACCGGTGACTACTGCTGTTTTACCTGAGAAGGACTCCATGGCTTGCTCTCCCTAGACTCGGACGTTTGAGCTATGCGACCCGCGACCACGTTGAAATCATCGAGCCCGATGGTGGCCTGAAACTCGACCCATAGTTTGAAGTTGCCGGGGAAAAGAAAGGGCGCGTGCCCCTCCGCGTTCGTGTAGTAGCTGTTGCAGCTCGGCGACCCCCACGAAAACTTTCCGAACTGGGTTTTCATCCAGGCGAAGTATTCATCGGTGACGTCCTGACGAACGTCGATCGCAGTGACCTGAGCTTCTCGCATCTCCGACAGCAAGCGAACGATGGTCTCGACGTTGAGCTCCGCCGTTTTGAAGTAGGGCACGTTCAAGACGAGCCCGTTCGGGCCCACGGCGAAGAAGTAGTTGGGGAAGCCCGGCGTGGCGATCCCTTTGTACGCTTTCGGCGCGCTCCCCATCGCTTCGGCCAAGCGCTTGCCCGACGAGCCGACGACGTCGATGCGGTCGAAGTCGAGAATCCGGTAACCGGTACAATAGATGATGACGTCGACATCGATCCGCCTTCCGTCAGCGGTCACCAGCCCCTCTTCGGTCACCTCCCGCAGCCCGGAGGGAACGAGCTCGACGTTGTCTCTGGTGAGGGCGGGGTAGAAGTCGTCGGAGATGAGACCGCGCTTGCACTGGTATCGGGTGTCAGGTGCGAGCTGCTCTCGGAGGACCGGATCTTCGATGGTGCGTTGCAGGTACCTGCGTGCGAACCATTCAAACTGGCTCATCCGAGGATGGCCAATCGTGGCGGCATGCTCCACCTGGCCCATCAGAAACCCTTGCACTCGCCGCGTGAGCTGGATCAGCCAAGGAAACCGGCGCATGCGACGCCGCTCGGCATCGCTGTAGAACCTCCGATTACGCGGCATGATCCAGTTCGGAGAGCGCTGCAGGACGGTGAGGTGCTCGGCGATTTCGGCGACCTCGGGCACGACCTGCACGGCGCTGGCAGCGGACCCGACCACAGCCACCCGTTTGCCTGCGAGATCGACATCGTGATTCCAGCGCGCGGAATGCCAGCTCGCCCCGCCGAACCGGTCACGGCCCGGGACGTCCGGATACAATGGGGTGTGCTGGTTGCCCATCGCGTTCACGAGAACATCGAATTCGAAGGTCTCGCCGGTTTGCGAGCGTACCAACCAATGCGAGTCGTCCTGCCAGCGTGCCGATTCGACGACGGTGTTGAACCGCGTGTAGGGCTCGAGGCCGAAGTCTGCCCAACACTCGGCGAGGTAGCCTTGGATCTCTGCGCGCTCGACGAAGTTCGCCGACCAATCGGGGTTCGGCGCGTAGGAAAACGAATACGAATGGGCCCAGACGTCGCACGCCAGCCCCGGATAGGACTGCACGCGCCAGGTCCCGCCGGGTGCGTCCATGGCTTCGAGGATGGTGAAGTCAGTGAAGCCCTGCTCTAGGAGCGCGCGTCCGCAGGCAATGCCGGAGGGACCCGCACCAATGATGCCGATTCGGGGCGGCTCGAGCGTCACGGGCCGACCTCCGCGCCGACATCGACGCCGCGCTCGCCCGTCGCCGCCATACCGAGCGCATCGTGGGCTTCGACAAACTTCAACACGTCGGCCTTCAGCTCAGCGTAGTGAGGCCGCCAAGGCATGCTGAAAAATCCGTGGATCTCGCCAGGGTAGATCTTGCTCGAAACCGTGCCGGAGCCCGCTGCAAGCCGCGCGGCACAGAGCCGCGTGGACTCGCAGAGCCGGTCGTTTTCGCCGGCGATGAGGAAGCTTGGCGGGTGGCTTTCGAAGTCGAGATCCATGGGCGTGATGGCGAGATCGGGCTCGACTTGCTCTTCAAAGGCCGCAAGGCCCGCGTAGCATTCCAGCATCAGATCCGCACCCGGAAAGCCCGTTCGGAGGAAGCTCAGTCGATCGAGAATCCCGTACAGCGACACCGCGCTCAGGCATCGCAGCGGAGCATCGGCTTTGGGGTCACCGTCGAGGTCCGTGATGAGATGTGGATTGAGGCAGAGTATGCCGAGCATCATCGCGAGATTGCCACCGGCAGAATCTCCCATGAGGTGCACGGCGTCGAAGCCCGGATGCTCGCGTCGAATCCATCGCAGTGCGTCGAGCAGTGAAAGGAGAATCCCGGGGTGGGGATTCTCGGGTGCGACGGGGTACTCGAGGTTGAAGACCGGATGGCCCGCCTCGGCAAAGACGAGCAGCTCTCGCGTGTAGAGCTTTTTGTTGCCGATGATCCAACCTCCGCCATGGATGAAGACGACGGGTGCGCGTTCCGGACTGCCCGCCTTGCGAGGGATGTGCTCGAGCGTCTCCGCAGGGTCGGCTCCATAGCGATGATGCGACAGCTCTTCGGACCAGGACGGGGACGGCCGCAGCCTGTTCAGCAGCACGAAGAACGCCATGATCAGCCGTGCGACGAGGAGCCCGATCCGACGCTTCAGACCAAGGGGCGTGGGTGAAAGAGAATGGGCCATCGGCAATGAGCCGATTGGTTAGCATAGGATTTGCGCTCGGCCCATCGGTCGGTTCGTTTGCAGAGACACCAACCCACGCAGAGTCTCCTCCGCCCGACATATGTTCGAAACCGGCGAACACCTCGGAGAAAGAAAAGATGAACGTGGACGCCACCGGCTTTCCGCTTCCAAGCAGCGGGATCAGGTAGCGAACGCTTCTTGTTGAGGTAGAAAAAGAAGACGACGGACAGGGCTGCAGAAAAACCCGCCACGCCAGAATCGAGATCATTGAACTGCGGTTCCGACCCGGTGATGAGCCGGGCTCGCTCGAGTCGGATCCGTGCGTCGGTGCAGGGGAGACCAACGACCGCGGCGGCGACGACGATTTCGAAGGCACGGCAATCTCGGTCATCACGTTTCGGAACGTGGTTGATGACGGCATGGGGACTGTTGCTGACTCTGGTGTGGTCAACGGCGACGGCGTGACTACCGTCATTCAGCCTGACGACTCAATCTACACGTCGCCTTCGCCCCCGACGCTGACCCTCTTCGACTACGACCCCAACGCGCCCACAGTGCGCGGCACAATCGAGGGGCCGTACGACGTCTGTTACGGGTTCATCGACCTCGGGCCCCAAGGCTTCTGCGACACCTACGACGTCTCGATCGACTTCTCTGCCGTGCAGGAAATCGCAGGGCCATAGCCGAACGAGGGCGGGTTAGGCGCTGAATCCCCAATCGGCCAGCGCGCGAACGCCACCGGCCGAAAGCTTCGGCAGTGGCGTTCCTGAGCTGGATCTGCGGATTAGAGGCTGTCGCAGACCGACCGTGGGAGACAACTCATCGTCCCAATGCCGATATCGCAACATGCCAACTCGAGACCAGGGAGGCTCACGCAATCCGCGTCGCTCACGCAGGTGCCGTCGATCGGGCCGATGTCGACTTCGCAGACCGAGCCCCCGTCGCCCGCGGCGTCGGTGCACGCTTCGAGCACCTGCTGCTCTTCGGCGGTGAGGGTGAAGGTCTCGTCGTTCGGGCATCTGATGGTGATGTCCGACGAAGTGCCCGTCACCAGCGTGTAGGTCTCGTTGTCCTGATTCGTGAAGTTCACGACGATTTCGTCTTCGGTGGAGCCAAGGTCGAGCATGCTCGTCCCACAAACCTCTCCGGAGGAACTAATGAACTGGCTGTTACCGCCGATGTTCGTGTCGACCCGGGCGCCGTTTTCGTACACGATGCCGGTCGTGCCCACGGTGCAGCTGCCCTGTGGGTTCCAGCACAGGAAGATGTCACCGAAGCCCTCGGCGCAGGTCCCGGAGAACACTCCGGCCGCCCGCGCGTTGTCACAGGTCACCACGGTGCCATCCGCCAACAGGACCACGCCGCGCTGAATCGTAAAGGTTCCGACGTCCGTGCAGCGAGGATCGCCTGCCGTCGGGGGGACCGTCGTGTCCTCCCCGCCCGAGGTCACATTGCGAATCTGGCCACCTTCGTTGTCGTGCGAGACGGCCACCGACACCTCGGAGTTCTTGCGGACGGGAATATAGAACCGCCCATCGGCGCCCGTTGAGCCAGTCGAGCTGCCGAAGTAGTCGAGCCCTTTCGCGTCGATCTCGGCGCCCGCGATCGGATCGCCGTTGCTGTCGACGGCCAAGCCCGTGATGCACGTGGCTTCGGCTTCCTTGTCCGCGTTCCATGCGGACATGTGGCTGATCTCGCCGACGTAGGTGTTGGTCGCTTCGTCGAGGGTCGCGATGCCTTCCTCGACCCATTGACCACTGTCTTCATCGAGGCTCCAAAGGGGCATCATCGCGGGAAGCTCACTTGGAACGGCGCCGGCTGGTGCGGGAATGCGAATCTCCAGAGTCTCTCCCGGAGCCACCTGCAACTCGTCGTCGCCTTGCATGATCGTCACGTCCACCATGCCAAACGACTCGAGGAGCGAGGTGCCCGCAGCCGATTGACCTTCGAAGCTCCCCGTCAAGGCCTGCACCTCGTCGCTATCGGACGGGTCGACCGGCGTGAGGTAGACGTCGACCATCCCGGTCACCGAAGTACCGCCGGGACCGCTCAGCGCACCGGGTTCGATCATCACGCTCGCGCTGCGGGCACCTGAAACCATTCCACCGGAATCCGCGTCGACGAGCGTCGCCGTGGCTCGCGGTTGAAGCGTCACGTGTGCCGCCGTGGGCGAACCGTCCGCAATGGTGACTCTGCGAACCGTCGGCAGGTAGCCATCTGCTTTGAAGCTGACGACGGCTGGCCCGCTGCCGGTCTGAATCACGTACTCGCCGCTGCTGTCGGTCATCGCGGAGACTCCGTTCACCTCGACGGTCACACTGCTAAGCGCGCCGGACGCCCCCTCGATGGTGCCGAAGAGGCCTGTCTCGAGTGTGGCCGGGCCGCTGTCGCCGTTCTCGCTGTCTTCGCTGCAACTTGCGAGGGACGCCGCAAGGGCCAAGACGACAAACCATTGGTTGAATCGAAAGTTTTTCATGCGCGTTTTTCTCATGCCGCACGGAAACGTGCAAATTCGAACGTCAGCTGCGAAATCACCGGGGGGGGACAAGAGCCGACCCAGGTTGCCCCAAATGCGGCGGGCGGTGCCGGATCACGCTGCATTTTCATGAAGTGGCTCCCGCCGGCGACCCTCGCGAAACCGCCATCGCACAGAAGAAAAGGCAGGCGCGAGGCGATGGGTCTAGCAAACCACTGTCTGGCTAGCCAAGCTCTTCGACCACTCGGACTTGAGGCGGAGTGCAGGGCGCTCGAGAAACGCAAAGGATATGGACGCTACCGCAATGGTTCCGGCCATCTTCGCTAGCGCGAGTGCGCCGAACATCGCGTAGCCGTTTCCGAGCTTATCACTCGAGTGTGCGACCAAGAAATAGACCGGCATGTGGAAGAGGTAAACGCCGTCGCTGATGCGCCCGAGGTAAACGAGAGGTCTCCATTCGAGCGCGGCAAGGAACAGTCCATCGGGATTGGCGTGAAGGCACGCAAGAAACATGGTCGCCGAGACCAGAGCGAAGCGTGACTGGGTGACGAGTGGGTGAAAACGATCGTCGGCCGCGCTCGCAGCGAGTAAGACCGAGACCAGCAGCACATAGATACCGGCGATCGTTCTGCGGTAGGCGATATCGTCTCGCTGCAGCCGAACGATGGC
The DNA here is from genome assembly GCA_947259605.1 of uncultured Polyangiaceae bacterium. Taxonomy (GTDB): domain Bacteria; phylum Myxococcota_A; class Polyangia; order Polyangiales; family Houyiibacteriaceae; genus SG8-38. The sequence goes on from CAMYMX010000005.1 coordinate 18,565, forward strand.
GACCAAGCAACCGATGCCGAGCGAGAGGCAGCGCGCGTGGGTGCCCTTGTAAGTCAGCATCTCGAGGTGCTCGACGTCGAGGTAGCCCAGCACGACAGTCGACAAGGTAGAGAAAGGGATGATCCCAAGCACAAGCATCTTTTTGGCTTTCCCGGCCGGTAGCGTCAGCGCGACGAGTGGCCAAAGCAGATAGAAGTGTTCCTCGACTGCGAGGGACCAGGTCGGGCTCAGTGGCTCATCGTAGCCGGTGACTATGAAATAGTAGTTCGATAGATAGACCGCCCCCCACTTGATCGAGTTGGTGGGGTAGACGACGAGCAGCACCGCCAAGAGCGCGTAATACGGCGGAAAGATTCTCAGGAACCGCCTGACCCAAAAGACCCGGAGGGCAGCTGGCTTGCCGCGCTCGGTCCCCAAAATCGTGGTGATTAGAAAACCGCTGAGGACAAAAAGAGAGCCACTCCGCTGCCTACTGCGGAGCCGAGGGGTATCGCTACGAACGAAGGCAGCGCCTTCGGCAAGTGAGGGTCTTGTTGAATGATGTGGCCGAAGAGCACCATCGCGACCGCGACTCCGCGAAGTCCGTCGAAACCTCGGAAGTATTCGCGAGAAAGCACAGGCTGCTCCTCACTCGGCATCGTGATCCAACCCCCTCAAATGCGGCCGACTGTTCCGCTACCATAGTCAGGGAGCGAACGGCAACCCTCTGGCTCAAGTCTGCGTCATGGTGAACTGAGCGACGAAGCCTCGGCCTTCCCATCGGACGATTCGTCGAGTGCTCTGACGATCGAAGTGGCAACCTGTTTTCCGAGAGCGGCGTATCCCTGATCGGTGAAATGCAATTCTTTCTTCCTCTGGTACTCTGGATGTGCTCTGGCGAAGCTGTGAAGGTCGTCGATCATGATTCCCTCGGCCCGCTCCATGACCCTGCGGGCAACTTCGTTGTAGGGCTCGGCGCTCCCCTTCACGAACCTCGGTGTCCCCTCGGGGACAGGCGTAGAGGTTGCAAATATGAGTTTCGCGTTGGTCTTCTTAAGTTGCTCGACGATCTGAGTCAGATTGGCTTCGTACTCTTCGAGGGTCGAGCGGTGGATGTCGTGGAGACCGAAATTGGAATGAATCACCTCCCATTTGCGGCTTCCCAGCCACTCGCTGAGATCGCTCAGTGCGTCCCAGGTAGCGCCTTGGTTGCCTTTCGGGCGGTGAGTCTCTGCCACGTTCACCAGGTTCGAGCGCACGTGCGGGTAGTAATCCTCCGAAATAGAATCCCCGAGAATGAGGACCTGGGGCAACGAAAGGGAGACCTCGGGAATGGCTTCTTCATGCGCGGCTTGCTCTTTCTCGGTACAGCCCCCGAAGGAACCTCCGACCAAGAGCAGCGCTCCCACCCAAAGCAATCCGTTTGGCAGTTTCAACAACGCTTCCATGAGTACCACACAGATGGAGCCTCTCTGGTCGGAGCTCTCGCGATCGGACCGGGCTTCGCGGGGAAGCCGTCGAACAAACGTGCTAGACCCGCTGCCCGTCATGAGCAGTAGCACGAAGAATTTCCTTCGATTGCGAGGAACGAGCCTCGCATGCCTCACCCTCGCGTTTTCCATCTCCCAAGCCGGATGCAGCCCGAGCGATTCAGGGCAGGGCGCGCTCCCGCTCTGCGCGTCGAGCGAAGTATCTTGGCCCGAGGATGCGGAACCGCTCTGGAACAATGTCGGGGTCTTTCAGGTGAATCGCCAGGCGCCCCGCGCGGCGTTCGAGTCTCTGCGTTCGCCGGATGCGGAAGACGGCGACGGGTTTCGGCAGTCGCTGAACGGAGACTGGCGCTTCGACTTCGCGTCCTCGGTCCCCGTGCGTGCGCAGGATTTCCAAGCACCCGAGTTCGACGATTCGGCCTGGGATACGATCCCGGTTCCATCGAACGTCGAGATGCTCGGCTACGGCGAGCCGATCTATTTCAACCTCAACTACCCGTTCGAGGACGAGCTGGATGGACCACTGCGGGACGCCTTTCCGACGATCCCTGAAGAGGGCAACTCGGTCAGCTCCTATCGGCGCCAGTTCGTCGTGCCTCCCGAATGGGACGGTCGGCATGTCTTCATTCACTTCGCGGGCGTCGACTCTGCATTCTACCTCTGGCTGAACGGAGAGCGGGTCGGGTACAGCGAGGGCAGCCGAACTCCGGCCGAGTTCGACCTGACTCCGTTCCTACGAGATGGCGAGAACACCCTCGCGGTCCAGGTGTACCGCTATTCCGTCGGCTCGTGGCTCGAGAAACAGGACATGTGGAGCATGAGCGGCATCTTCCGCGACGTCTTTTTGTTCTCGCCCGCCAGCACGTTCCTCCGAGACCTCGAGACGCGGGCCGATCTCGATACGAGCCTCCAAACGGGCACCTTCTCCGTGCGCGCAGAGGTCAGTCGACTGGTCGAGGAGGCGGGGGCTGCGTCGATTCACGTCGATCTCGTCGAGCCCGGCGGCGATACCGTGCTGTCCGTCTCGAGCAGCATGGCCAGCATCGATCCCTGCGGGGACGTCGAGCTGGCCGTCGAGGGTACGGTTCCTTCGCCCGAGCTCTGGTCGGCCGAGCAGCCGCGCCTCTACGAGGCAAAGGTCACGCTCCGCGATGCGGACGATGTCGTTGTCGAGGCCACCCGCATTGCGGTCGGATTCCGCCGCGTGACGATCGAGGACGGCATCCTCAAGGTCAACGGACGGCGGGTTCTCCTCCGCGGGGTCAACCGTCACGAGCACGACCCCGACGACGGTCACTACGTGACCGAGGAAGATATCGTCGCCGAGCTGCGGATGATCAAGCGGTATGGATTCAACGCCGTTCGCACCGCGCACTACCCGAACATTCCACGCTTCTACGAGCTCGCCGACGAGTACGGCCTCTACGTGATCGACGAGGCGAACATCGAGGCACATGGGATCGTGTTCTTCACGACGATCGAGCCCGGCAATCTGCCCGAGTGGGAACCCATCCACTTCGATCGCCTGGAGCGCATGATCGAGCGCGACAAGAACTTCCCGTCGATCATCATCTGGTCGATGGGAAATGAATCGGGCGACGGCGCGACCTTCGACGCAATGAGTGACTGGATTCACGAACGTGATCCCGGCCGCCCTGTATCTTACGAAGGCGCGGCAGAAGGAATGGTCGCTCCCGTCGGTGACCACAGCGACCTCCAGGTCAATTTCTACCACACGGTGTCGGACACTCTCGACTACGTGAGCGAGCCACGCGATCGACCTCTACTCCTCATCGAGTACGCGCACGCCATGGGCAATAGCAACGGCAACTTGAAAGAGTTCTGGGACATCTTCCACGACGGCGGACAGGCCCAGGGCGGCTTCGTCTGGGACTGGAAAGACCAGGGCCTTCGCGTGCCGATTCCCGGAGGCGATGGAGAGACCTACTTCGCATACGGCGGCGACGTTGGACCCGCGTCGGAGCTAGTCAGCTTCTTCGGCAACAACTTCTGCATGAACGGCGTAACCCGTTCCGATGGCGCGCCTCGGCCCGGGCTCGCCATCCTTCGGGCCGTCATGCAGCCGGTGGAAGTGGAGGCCGTCAACCTGGCCGAGGGCGTGATTCGAGTCCGGAACCGATACGACCTCAGCGAGTGGACGGAGCTGCTCACCGCGCGCTGGGAAGTGCAGGTCGACGGCGCGGTAGTCGGGGCTGGACCTCTTTCCCTTCCGAACCTTCAAGCCGGCGAGTCCGCGGAGCTGACCGTTCCGTACCAAGAGCCCGCGGTTCCAGCGGGCGCCGAGGCTCGGCTTCGACTCTTGTTCGAGCTACGTGACGGCCAGCCTTGGGCGGATGCAGGCCACCAGGTCGCATGGGCTGATCTTGCCCTGCCGTACGGCGAAGCTCCGCCCCCGATCGATCCCTCCGGCACGCCGCCGCTGAGCGTGACCGACGTGTCCGGCACCGTCCGGGTCGAGGGCGAGTTCTTCACGCTAACCTTCGACGACGCGAGCGGCGCCCTCGTTTCCTGGCTAGTCGAGGGCGCAGAGTTACTCGAACAGCCGCTCCGCCCGGACTTCTGGCGTGCCGCGACCGACAACGATCGAGGTGGGCCATTCCAGAGCAGCGCCGAGCCCTGGCGCAAGTTCGGCGAGGAGCTGCGAGGGCCGGGACTGAGCGTAAGCACGGCGGAACAGGAAGTCCGAATCGACGCAGTGCTGAGCGCAGACGGCAAAGATGCCGGCGTCAGCCTCGAGTATCGAGTCTTCGCGACAGGCGAGGTCGGCGTTGCGATGACGATCGACCGAGGTTCGCTTCCCGAGCTCCCCCGCGTTGGAATCGGCGTTGCGCTCGATGGCCGTTTCGATCAGGTCGAGTGGTTCGGACCTGGACCCGAGCCGACGTACCCGGACCGCAAGCTCCTCCCCGTCGGCCGCTACGCGGGCTCGGTCGAGGCGCAGTACATACCGTACGACACGCGAGGCCAGGAAGCCGGCAACAAGACCGACGCGCGGTACGCATCCATCACGGACAACGACGGCAGGGGCCTACTCGCCGTCGGCGCGCCGCTGCTCAGCGTGAGTGCGCTGCCGTTCGCCACGGACGTCTTGGAAGAAGCAGGACACCCGTACGAGTTGGTCGCGGACGGATCGACGCACCTACACCTCGACCTCGCGCAGCGTGGCGTCGGTGGGAACAACGCCTGGGGCCATCCGCCCGAGCCCGAGTACGTGCTCGACGCGCCCGCCTACAGCTACGAGTTCTGGATGCAGCCCCTACGCGCCGGCCAAGACCCAAGCATCCTTCGCCGACGCTCCCTCCCGCCAGCCCCCTGAGGGTGCCTAGCTCCGCCGCGTAGACCGGAAGTAACCGTCTAGGTGTGGCGGACGCATTTCCCGCTTGTTAGCTTGAAGTGGGGACCATTCCGAGGGGGAGTCGTGACGAAGCACGAGGGTCCCCTCGCCGTAAACGAGGTGGTGAACAAATGGGTGAAGCAGCAATTTCGAGCATGGCGCCAGCGATGCGGCCTAGCGGCAAAGTCGTCGTCGACGTCGATCACGCGGCGTACGTGATGCAGGGTCAACTCCCGCAGATTCGGCGGGCGCTCGGCGTCGTTCGACAGGAGCTTGCGGGGAGCAGCGCGGACGACGTACCGACGAAGGATGCCTACCTTGGTGCGGTGCAGCGCTCGATGAGCGGACCGCCGCTCGAGGTGTCGCCTGCCCTGTTCAAAAGGGTGCTGGCCGGTTGGATCGAGCAAGGCCTTTTCGGACTCGAGGATCCGACGCAGGCCGACGAGTAGGCGGCACGACCGGGCCCAGCTTGGCGTCGAGCGAGGCATCCGAAAATGACTCTTCGGTGTCCGCGGTTCGCGTGATAGCGTTTCTCTATGACGGAGATCGACCGCTTTGTTGCCCTCCTGATGGGCAGCCTCCTCACAGCGCAGGAAAAGCAGCTATGAAAAGAATCGCGAGTATCAGCCTGGGTCCCTTGAGTCTCGACT
>CAMYMX010000006.1 GCA_947259605.1 uncultured Polyangiaceae bacterium
CAATCACGTCCTGCTGGTGTTCGGTAAACCCCGCCCCAAGCATGCCGAGGCATCCGCGCCTCAAGTCCAACGACGCGCCGCCTGCTCTGAGTAGTTGGGGCAACCAATCGCTGGCTCCGACCTGCGGATCGTAGGCGGCCTCCGCGAGGTTGATTGCATGCAAGGACTGCGTGCCCATCGAGTCGACAGTACGCGTTGCGTGCGGACACCACCATAGCCCCAGGCGCGAAGTTGACCCATCAGTCGATAAGAAATTGTTCTCCTAGAACGTCGTCAGTCACCAGCGCTGAGCGTTCAAGACTATGATGAGCGCCTGCAATTCCAAATTTTGGACGTGGGTACTTTCGACGGGAGAGGCTTGTTGTGAATGGTGCTAACGAGCTACGGCCTGAACCCACACGCGGCACCGCAATCGCGATGGTGGCGACCCTATTGCTCTTTGCGGCGCCAGCGAGCGCCAATCCGGAGCCCAGCTCCTGACTACGTAGCCGATACCGATCCCGAAATCTGTTTGAATGGGACCGCACAGGATCTCAGAATCACGGCTTTCATCGGCGAGGCTGCGGTCGGCGCCTCCATCCGCGTAACCGACGAGCTCTGGCTCGGCTTGGCCATCCGACTGCCGTTCTCAAAGCAAGTCGCGGACGTTTGGCGCGGTGTACCGGATGTACTCGCAAATCGAGCTGAGCGGCGAGGCGAGCAGCGCATTGCTCACCGACCTGACCGGCGACGCAGAGGTAAGCACGAGCTCGAAGTGGAACATCCCGCACATGTTTCAACTCGGCTTCTCGTCACAGGTCAACAGCCGTCTACTGCTCGTGGTGGAATACCGCATGCAGTTTCATGCCGCCAAGCGCTCCGGGAACGTCAACCAGCCTTCGGTTCTTCGGAGCTCGACGTCTGGGTTCGAGGCGGCTACCACCGATCCGCAATGGGCCAACTTTCGCTCGTCACCGTGGGGACTCGGCGTGACTGGCACGACTGGCATGGGCTTCTACTGGGATGGAGAGCGAGCGAGAGACCAGTTCAGGCTTGACCTCGGATTCGTGTTCGATGCCCGCCGCTCCAGCAACGGAAACGAATACATCGACCACGAGGCCACGGTTCCGGGCACCAGCGAGACCGAGATTGTGTGCAGCGGGGAACAAGCCGTCCGCACCGGCTGCCCGGGTGGCTGGGGAGCGACGAGTTTTCTGGCTAGCCTCGGCTTCACCCTCCAGTACTGAGTTCGAGTGCTCGAAATCAAAGACCTCGCGAGAGGCGGTGTCTCGGTAGCTGCTCCACGCGTGCTGGCGCTGTAGACGGGCCTGGTCGAGAGACTGCTCATATTCCTTCCACAAGCCCTGCGGCGCGATGGCCGGGGTGGGGGAGTACCGCCGGGTCGCAGTTCTTGCAGCTCCCGGCTGATGCGTGGACGCTGACTGGAAGGCTCCGAACCGTTGGCACAGGCGCGGCTTGCTGAGCTCACGGTCCACGAATGACGCCTTTGCTCGCACGCCAATCGTCCCAGCTCGCCGATGAATCAGGCGAGCCCCTTGTTCGGGTTGATCAAGTATTTCTCCCCCGTTGCCTGTTTCCCGTACACCGAGATGGCCTCGAGGGTCAGGGCCTCGGCGAGAGAAACCTCTCGCGTGTAGGTGCTTGCGAAGGTTGTCTTAATCTCGGCCGCGACGCGGTCCTGCAACTTCTTGCTGGCTTCGGGGCCGATTTTCTGGAGAAACGGAAACAACAACCAGCCGCCAACGCCCCAGGCCATGCCGAAGCCTCGGGTGAGTACGATGGGGCTGCGATCGAGGCCGCCATAGACGTAGACCTGTTTGTGCGTGGTGGAACCGTACGGGCTGTACGCGGCGCCTGTCGCACTCGCGGCGGCTTCCATACAGGTGAGGATCTGCCCTGCGAGCTTGCCCCCGCCGATGGCGTCGAACGCCAGAGTCGCACCGGTGGCGATCAGCGCGTCGGTCAGGTCTTTCATGAACGTCGGTTCGCTTGAGTTGCAGACATGCGAGGCGCCCATGCCCCGGAGCAGCTCGACCTGTTCCGTTTTTCGCACGATGTTGACCAGCGGAACGTCGTCCTCGAGACAGACCTTTTGCAGCATCTGGCCGAGATTCGATGCCGCCGCGGTGTGTACGAGCGCGCTGTGACCCTCTCGTCGCATGGTTTCGACCATCGCGAGCGATGTCAGCGGATTGACGAAACACGACGCGCCTTCTGCCGGCGTAGTGCCGTCGGGCAACAGAAGCACCTGTCTTGCCGGTAAGCTGCGGTATTGCGAGTACATGGCGCCGCCGATCATTCCGACTGTTTTGCCGATCAACGCCTGCGCGGACGCGTCAGCACCGGCCGCGACCACGATGCCCGCGCCTTCATTACCCACCGGCATCGACTTATCGACTCGCGCTGTCATTCCACGCATGAGCTGTTCGGGAACCCTCGCCGTCACGATCGGGCGATCGGCGGTGCCCGACGAGCGCATGGTCTTCGGGTCCGCGGCGCCGAACAGCAGCCCAAGATCCGACGGGTTGATCGGAGACGCTTCGACACGAACCAGCACTTCGTCGTCTTTGGGTTGTGGGATGGGCATAGTCGCGAGCGACAACTCGAGCGTGCCGTCCTGTTTGATCGTCGAGCGCAGCTGCAATGCGTCACCCGAAAGTTGGTCGGTCATCTTGGACTCCTCTGATTGAATTCGCAGATTGCAACGCTTGGATTCCCTTGGTCAACCAGAAGCGCTGGTGCTCGCGAACCCGTTCCCATGATTGCCGTTGTCGACCGCCCCGGCTAGCGAGGCTCTGCGGGAATCAGCATCGAGATTGGGCTGTGGTAGTAACGGTCGAACTCCTCGGGGTCGAGGGCGAGAAGGAGCGGGACAATGGCATCCTCTTCGACGTCGAGGTGAGCGCCCAGCGTGCGATCGTGGGCTCGCAGGGCGTGGAGGACACGGTTTTCGTGGGCGCTTTCGTTGCCAACGGCCGGGTCGGCGTGGCCGCCGCGTGCTTCGTCCAAGGAGACCCCCCAGCGATACTCTAGATAGGGGTAGAGCTTCCGCTCTTCGTACGCTTCGTGGCTTCGCATGGTGGCAATCCAGCGATCGAAGAGCGAGTGCAGGCTGGCGAACTGTTCGCGGACGGCATGATCGATCAGAAACCGGCTCACGCGACGAAAGTTGGCGTGAGATCCGAGCAGGAGGGCCTGCGTTCGAAATCGCGGATGCGATTGCCAATCCTCGCGAGGGATCTGGGGCAGCACGACGGCGACGTTGCTCACGACGGCTCCTTTGCCAAAAGGGACCGCGTGCCTTCGACTGGATCGAGACGCGTCAAGGCTTAGGCCGCCCTCGGACACCGTCGTGATGCTGCGCGCCATCGCGACGCGGCGAGCCCTTCGAGAGCATTCTCAGAAGCGAATTACGCAGACCTCGCCTCAAAGGATGGATCTGCTACCTTCGCTGCCCCATGGCGGACCCGAAGATTACGCTAGAGCAGGTCTTGCACGTTGCAAAGCTCGCCAGGCTGACCCTGTCCGGTCAGGAGGCCCGCCAGATGCAGGAGCAGCTGGACGCAATCCTCGGGTACATGGAAGGCCTCGACGACCTCGACGTTTCCGAGGTCCCGCCGACGTTCCATTCGATTCCGATGGACGCGCCCATGCGGCCGGACGTGCCCGAACGTTGCAGCGACCGCTCCGAAACCCTGGCGCAGGCGCCGGCGAGTGAGGCTGGTGGCTATGCGGTGCCCCTGGTGCTCGAGGTCGATCCGTGAGCGGCTTCCCGTGGCAGAGCGCGTTCGAGATTCGCGACCAGGTCGTCGGCGGTTCCGTCAGCGCGGTCGAAATCACGCGGGCTTACCTCGCGCGCGCCGAAGAGCTCAACCCAACCCTCGCATGTTTCCTGACGATCGATCACGAGGGCGCGCTCGCGGCCGCTGCCCAGGTCGATCACAAGCGGGCTGCCGGGGAAGCGTTGGGGCCCCTGGCGGGTGTTCCCGTCGCCGTGAAAGACAATCTCTGCACGCGTGGCGTTCGGACGACCTGCGCATCGAAGATCCTCGGCGAGTACGTCCCGCCTTACGATGCGCACGTCGTCGAGGCCTTGCGCGCATCGGGCGCCGTGCTCCTCGGGAAGACGAATCTCGATGAGTTCGCGATGGGCTCATCGAACGAGAACTCTGCGTTCGCCAATGTGCACAATCCCTGGGCGCTCGATCGCGCGCCCGGGGGCTCTTCGGGCGGCTCGGCTGTCGCAACGGCCGCCGGCTTGGCTGCCTTGGCGCTCGGCAGCGACACGGGCGGATCGGTGCGGCAGCCTGCGGCGTTTTGCGGCATCACGGCCATCAAGCCGACCTACGGACGTGTCTCCCGCTATGGCCTCGTGGCGTTTGCATCGTCGCTCGACCAGGTGGGACCAATGGCGCGTTCGGTGCGTGAGGCATCACAGCTGCTCGAGGTGGTGGCCGGCCACGATCGCCGCGATGCCACGTCGGCCGAGCGTGACACGGGCAACTACCTCGCCGCCTGCGACCGTGATGTGAAGGGGTTCCGCGTCGGTGTGGTGCGCGACTTGATCGATGGCCTGCAGGACGCAGACGTTCGCGCGAGCGTCGAGGCGGCACTCGGCGCGCTCGAGCAGGAAGGCGCGACTTTGGTCGACGTTGCGCTTCCGCACGCGCAGCACGCGGTCTCGGTCTACTACCTGATCGCGACGGCGGAGGCGTCGAGCAATCTCGCCCGATTCGATGGGATTCGCTACGGCCTTCGGGTTCCGGGCAAGGATCTGACCGAGACGTACACCAACACGCGGGCCGAGGGCTTCGGTCCTGAGGTTCGACGACGCATCATGCTCGGCACCTACGCCCTTTCGGCCGGGTATTACGATGCCTTCTATCTCAAGGCGCAGCGGGTTCGAACTCTAATCCGGCGCGACTACGACACGGCCTTCGAACGCTGCGATGTCGTGTGCACGCCGACCACGCCGACGCCGGCGTTCGCGCTCGGTGAAAAGACCAGCGACCCGCTCGAGATGTACCTTGCCGACATCTTCACCTTGCCTCCGAGCCTTGCGGGTTTGCCGGCAATCAGCACGCCAAGCGGTCTTTCAGCCGGAGGGCTCCCCGTCGGTCTCCAGCTCGTGGCGCCTCCCTTCGAGGAAGAAGTTCTCTGTAGCGTGTCGCAGGCTGTCGAAGACCAGTGCGGGCTGCTCAGCAAGCGTCCCGCGGCGCTGCCCTGACGCCTATTTGGGGCCGGCCTGCTTATGCCCCGATTCGGTCGGCGCTTGCGGCGCTTGCGGCGCTTGCAGCGCTCGCATCGACCCTCTCGGGCGCCGTTCTTCGCCGGCGACCTCCACGCGGTTTCGGCCTCGGGCCTTGGCGCGGTAAAGGGCTTGGTCGGCCTGCTCGATCAGTGCGTCGGCGGTGATGCCCGGGCGCAGCATGGCGAGGCCGATGCTGACGCTGATATGCTCGGGCCCGTTTTCTCCCTGCGCAGTGGTCGCGAGCCGTCCCCGGAGCCGTTCAGCGACAATCCGCGCGGCCGCCAGCTTGATCTCGGAGAAAATGACGAGGAACTCCTCACCGCCCCATCGCGATACGATGTCGTTTCGGCGGACGTACTCGGTGAGCGAATCGGCGATCTGCTGCAGGACCTGGTCGCCCGCCGCATGCCCGTACTCGTCGTTGATCGCCTTGAAGTGATCGACGTCGCACATGGCCACGCAAAGCCCGGTGTTGTTGCGACGCGCTCGGGCCATCTCCTCTTCAAGGCGCTTGCTCGCGTGACGGCGGTTGTAGAGGCCGGTGAGCCCATCGGTCAGCGCGAGGAGCTGCGTCTCTTCGACCAGAAACAGAGACTTCACCAAGATGCCCAAGGCATCGGCGATGAGCTCCAAGCTGCGAAGATCGGGCGCGGAGCAGACGTTGGCGCCACCAAAGACCTGCAGGGTACCCAGGGTCTCGTCGCGGACACCGATGTTGCAGCTGTACGATCGCCCGCCAGTGACGTGGGGGCCGGTACCATACTTCTCGTCGGGATCGACCGTCGTGCGAGTGGCGCCGATGCTTTTTTCGGGAATCCCGAGAGCAGCCATGCCAGCGGTTGGCGTGTCTTCGGGCCAGGGGCCACGCGCGCGAATCGTGTAGGTCGGGCCGCCCGGACCGAGGAGCTGCAGAACCAAATAGGGGCAGCCGACGACTTCTCCCGCCAGCTCCAAGACTTTGTCGCTGAACTCGTCTCGATCGTGCACGTGGTCCATCAGGCGGCGGACTTCGGATTGAACGACGACGTCGAACAGATGGTGGTCGAGCACGGCGCTCACGCGTTCGAGCGGTGTGCCGGTGACTTCGGGTCGCATGCTGAGGCGCGGCTTGCGGCCTGCCATGATTTGCTCGATGGCGGGCAGGAGCTTCTCATCCATGTCTTCTTTGGCGAGGTAGGCATCCGCACCTGCGTTGCGACCCCAGAAGCGGGTCTTCGCTTCATTGGCGGCGGTCAGCAGAATGAAGGCGATGTCAGCCATGCCCGGGTCGCCACGGAAGACGCGGCAGAGTTGGACTCCGGTGATCGCATCCATCTCGATGTCGCTCACGACGAGGTCGAAGGTATGCTCGAGGGTGAGCGCGAGCGCTTCTTCGCCTGACGCGGCTTCGGTGATGTGGAGTCCTAGCGTCTCGAGCTTTTGCACGACACGACTGCGAATCGACGGACTATCGTCGACCACGAGCACCCGAAAGGCTTCGGACGCATTTTCCCCTTGCCCAGTCTCGGAAGGCATTTCCACCCGTCTTCATGATGCGCAAACGCCTATGGAAATGCCAATGTATCTCAGGTCTCGGCGCCGTGGCCATCCGTCCCCGGTGCGCTATAACCGGCGCGCATGACAGCGTATGAGCCGGTGATTGGCCTCGAAGTGCACGCCCAAATGCGTTCACGAACGAAGCTGTTTTGTGGGTGTCCGACGGAGTACGGGGCGCCCCCGAACGAGCACACATGTCCAGTATGTCTGGCCCTCCCGGGCGCCTTGCCGGTGCCCAACGAAAAGGCGATCGAGCTCGCCGTCCAGGCGGGGCTGGCGCTCGAATGCGAGGTCGAGACCCATAGCGTCTTCGCGCGGAAAAACTACTTCTACCCCGACCTTCCCAAGGGCTATCAGATCTCGCAGTTCGAGCTACCCCTCAACGGCGCGGGGCACCTCGACATCGAAGTCGATGGAGAGACCAAGCGCATTGGAATTACCCGTATTCACGTCGAAGAGGACGCGGCGAAGAACATCCACGGCACCGGATCGACCGCGGTCACGATCGTCGATTTCAACCGAGGCGGCACGCCGTTGATCGAAATCGTCAGCGACCCCGACTTGCGAAGCTCCGAGGAGGCAGAGGCCTACCTTCGCAAGCTGCGCGACCTTCTGATGTTCATCGGCGTCAACGATGGAAACCTCGAAGAGGGGTCGTTTCGCTGTGATGCCAACGTGTCGATACGCCCCGTTGGCCAAGAGGAGCTCGGCACGCGCGCGGAGCTCAAGAACATCAACTCGTTTCGATTCGTGAAGAAGGCGATCGAGCATGAGATCGCGCGCCAAGAAGGCGTGCTTCAGAGCGGCGGAACCGTCGTGCAGGAAACCCGCACCTGGAGCGAAGCCCAGGGCAAGACGATTTCGATGCGCAGCAAAGAAGAGGCGCACGACTATCGCTATTTTCCGGATCCGGATCTGCCGCCGGTGGTCGTCACCGAGGAGCGCATCGAAGAGCTTCGCGCGGCGCTCCCGGAGCTCCCAGAAGCCAAGCGGGAGAGGTGGCAAAAGGAGCTCGGGCTGACCGAATACGACGCAGGCGTCCTTTCCGGTCATCCCGAGATTGCGAAGTACTTCGAGGAGGCCACGCGCGCTTTGTTGGAGCAGTCCGGCACGAAGGCCAAGGCGGCTGGCAAAAAGGTGGGCAATTTCGTTCAGGCCGAAGTCTTGCGCCACGTGACCACCGACGGGCTCGAGGCGCTGTTCCCCGTCGCGCCGACCGCGGTCGCCGAGCTTCTCGCCTGCGTCGAAGACGGCACGATCAACGGGAAGATCGCCAAGAAGGTGTTCGCTTCGATGGTGGAGACGGGGACGGGTCCGAAGGTCATCATCGAGAAGCAGGGCTTGGCGCAGGTCACCGACACCGGCGCCATCGAGGCGGAGGTGAGCCGCATTCTTGAAGCCAGCCCTGCGCAGGTGGCGCAGTACAAAGACGGCAAGACGAACGTCATCGGCTACTTCGTTGGGCAGGTGATGAAGGCGACCAAGGGCGCTGCGAATCCGAAGGCCGTCAACGAGATTCTCCGACGGCTGTTGGACGAGCGATGACGGGGCGCCTTTCGCGCGCACCCTTGAGCGGCGCCGATTGGTTTGCAGTCGAGTTCGACCCGGCCCGCCAGGAGGTGGTGATGCTCGACCAGCGCCTCCTGCCGGCGGAGGTCAAGTATCACCGCTACCGCAAGCCAGATGAAGTCGCGCAGGCGATTCGCGAGATGGTGATTCGCGGGGCGCCTGCGATCGGAGTGGCCGCGGCCTATGCGCTCGCGATGGTTGCGCGCGACGAGCAGGGTGATGCGAAGATGTTTCTGGTAGCCAACGGAACCGCTGGGCGGATCCTGAACGGCACGCGACCGACCGCGGTCAACCTCGCCTGGTCGATCGCGAGGATGTCCCGAAAGGCCGGCGAGGTTTGTGAGCTTCCTCCGGAGGCTCGCTACCAGGGGATGCTCGAAGAGGCCGAGGCGATGCACCGCGAAGACGTCGAAGCATGCCGTGCCATGGGCGCGCTCGGCGCTGCCGAGATCCCCGATGGCGCGGTGATCCTCACGCACTGTAACGCCGGGGCCCTGGCGACCGGGGGGTATGGCACCGCGCTCGGCGTGATTCGATCCGCGCATGCGCAGGGCAAGGGCATCCGCGTGTTGGCCGGCGAAACGCGCCCCTACCTTCAGGGCGCTCGGCTCACCGCATGGGAGCTTCATCAAGACGGGATCCCCGTCGAGGTGATCACGGACAGCATGGCGGGGCACTTCTTCCAGAAGCGAGAAATACAGTTCGTGGTGGTCGGCAGCGATCGAATCGCAGCCAACTCCGACGTGGCCAACAAGATCGGTACCTATCCGCTGGCGGTGCTTGCCAATCAACACGAGGTGCCGTTTACGGTCGCGGCGCCGTGGAGCACGGTCGACCTTCGGGCGCGCTCGGGAGCCGACATTCCTATCGAAGAGCGCTCCCGGGATGAAGTGGCGAGCATTGGCGACACCATGTTGGTCGCCGACGGAGTTCCCTGTCGGCATCCGGCGTTCGACATCACGCCAGCGCGCCTCGTCGATGCAATCTACACGGAGCGCGGCGTCATCCGCCCGAAGATCGGCGAGCGTCCAGACGTCCTGCGCGGCTAGCTCAGAGTCGAAGCAGCGCGGCGCCCCAGTTCAAGCCGGCACCAAGGGCGAGAAAGCACAAAAGATCGCCTTCGCGAATGCGGCCCTCACGTCGAAGCTCGTCGGTGAGGATGCCAATCGTAGCCGCCGAGGTGTTGCCGTAGCGCGCGATGTTTGAAGGGATCTTGTCGGGAGGAATCCGAAGCGAATCGCGGACGGCCCGATTGATTCGGTCGTTGGCCTGGTGCGCGATGAAACAGTCGATCTCGTCTTGGGCGACGCCGTGGGTTTCGCACAGCGATTTCACGGTGCGCGAGAGCGTTTGAACCGCCTTTTTTAGAAGGGAAGGGCCGCGCATCTGCGGAATGTGCTCCTCGGCGAGCAGTGCCTCCGGCGTGATGTAAGGAATGCTTCGAAAGCCGCAGCCCGGAACGTACAAATGGTCGAAGGAGTTTCCGTCGCTGTGCAGCTCGGCGCCGAGGAAACCGCCGTCCGCGGCCTGGCTTTGCCGGAGCACCATCGCAGCGGCGCCGTCCCCGAAGACCACGGCGAGGCCTCGGTGCCGGTTCGCGCGCTCGTAGGCTTCCGGCGAGGCTTGACCCTCGGCTTCGGAACGCACGAGGTCCCAGTCCGACCAGGGCATGAAGCCGGCGTGAACCTCGGCGCCCACTAGCAGGATGGTCTTTGCAGCGCCGGCGTGGACGAGGGCATTGGCCAACTGCAATGCGTAAGGGATCGCTGCGCACTGTTGCCGAATGTCGAGCGCCGGGATGCCGGAGATACCGAGCTTCGCGCCGAGAAGTGGGCCCGAGCCAGGAAAGAAGTGGTCGGGCGTCATGGTGGCGAAGACGATGTAGTCGATGTCTGATGCATCGAGACCGGCATCGTCGAGCGCCTGCTTGGACGCCCCGACGGCGAGGTCGCTCGGCCCTTGACCGTCACGAGCGAAGTAGCGCTGCTTGATTCCAGTGCGTGCCTCGATCCATTCGTCGCTCGTGTCCATCACGCGGGCGAGGGCGTCATTCAGCACCGGTTCGCCAGGGAGATGGCGTCCTGTCCCGATGATCGTGACGCCGCTCATGCGAGGATCTCGCCTTGCCAGAGGGCTTCTGGACCACTGCGGCGGCGCACCAGACGTGAGCGCGAACCGTCGACGAGAACCTCGGGGGGCAGGGGGCGTGCATTGTACATGCTCTGCATCTCCCGTCCGTATGCGCCGGCTCCTCGAATGGCAAGTAAGTCTCCCTGCTTCACTTCTGGTAGCGGGCGATCCTTCGCAACGAAGTCGCCCGACTCGCAGACGGGTCCAACGACGTCGACCGAAACGAGATCGGCGCCGGGGTCTGGCTCCGCGATCGGCATGATCGCGTGGTACGCGCCGTAAAGCGCGGGGCGGATGAGCTCGGTCATGGCCGCGTCGACGATGACGAAGCGGCGATCGCCTTGCATCTTGGTGTACAGAACGCGCGTCAGGAGCACTCCGGCATCACCGACCAGAGCTCTCCCAGGCTCGGTGATGATCTCGATCTCCGGGCGCAACATGCCGGAGGCTTCCAGGCCTTCACGGATCGCTTCGCCGAACCGGGCGGCGGGCGGATAGGCGTCGACTTCTTGCCCGTAGTGCATGGGCCAGCCGCCGCCTACGTCAATCGCGCGCAGCCTCGCCCCTCGGTCGATGCAATGGCCGGCGAAGTTGCCGAGGATTTCGATCGCTTCGCGGAGCGGCCGTGGGGACGAAAGCTGCGAGCCGATGTGACAGGCGACCACTTCGAGGTCGAGGTGGGGGCTCTCGAGGACACGGGGAACGATCGACTCGGCGACCGGAATCGCCAGGCCGAACTTCGACTCGCGAAGCCCCGTCGCGATGTAAGGATGGGTCTCGGCGTCGACATCCGGATTGACGCGCAGGCCGATGGCCAGGGGCCGACCGAGCTCCTCGGCGACGCTTTCGACGACATCGAGCTCTTGGATGTTTTCGACGTGCAGCGCCCGAATGCCGGCGTTTGCGGCCGCCACGATTTCCTCGCGCCGCTTGCCGACGCCGCTGTAGACGATGCGATCGGGCGGGAACCCTGCCTTGAGCGCGCGCTGCATCTCTCCTGCAGAGACGATGTCCGCACCGCAGCCCTGTGCGGCCAGGCGCGCGAGAAGGGACAGATTGCCATTGGCCTTCACGGCGTACGCGATCAGGTGCGGCGCAAAAGCAAGCGCTTCGTCGATCGAGCGATAGGCTTCGTCGATCGCTGCGCCCGAGTAGACGAACGCAGGCGTGTCGACCTCGTTCGCGATCGATTCCAACGCCACGCCTTCGCAGACGAGCGCACCGTCTCGATACGAGAACCACGGCGATTCCGGAATGTGAACGTTGGACACGGCAGTCCTTTATGAGTCCCGGCGCGCCTGCAGTCGACCTCGGAGCTCGGCGATGGCAGCGGCGACCCGCCCTCGGGCCGGCCCTCCGACCACATCCCGCCGCTCGACCGCGGTTTCCATGTCCAGGGCGTAGAAGATCGTGTCGTCGAACGCTTCGTGCTCGTCTTGGTAGGCCTCGAGCGGCAGCTCCGGCAGGGTCTTGCCCTCCCGGGCGGCTCTTTGAACCAGCTTGCCCGAGACATGATGGGCATCCCGGAACGGCACGCCCCGCAGCGCAAGCCAGTCCGCGACCTCGGTGGCATCCAAAAAGCCAGCCTGAAGGGAAGCCGCCATCCGATCTTTGTCGAACTTCGCCGAGCCGATCGCGCCGCTCAGGACCGCCAGGCAATCGTGGACCGTGTCGAACGCATCGAAGACCGGGGCCTTATCCTCTTGAAGGTCCCGGTTGTAGGTGAGCGGAAGCCCCTTGAGCATGACCAAGAGGTTGACGAGGGAGCCGACCACCCGGCCCGTCTTGCCCCGCACCAGCTCGGGCATGTCCGGATTCTTTTTCTGCGGCATGATCGACGAGCCGGTGGTGAACGCGTCGCTCATTTGCATGAAGGCAAACTCTTGACTCGACCAGAGCACGAGCTCTTCGGCGACCCGCGAAAGGTGAACCGCACAGATGGCGAGCGCGCTCACCGACTCGAGGAGAAAGTCCCGGCTGCTGACCGCGTCGAGTGAATTGCGCATGGCATGGTCGAAACCGAGCGCCTTGGCCGTTGCGTCTCGGTCGATTGGAAATGTCGTGCCCGCAAGGGCCGCGCTGCCAAGCGGCGATTCATTCATGCGCTTGGCTGCATCCAGGAGGCGGCCGCGGTCGCGGTCGAGCATTTCGGCCCAGGCCATGAGGTGATGCGCCAGGCGAATCGGCTGCGCCCTCTGAAGATGCGTGTACCCCGGCATCAGAAAGTCGAGGTGCCCATCGGCCTTGTCGACCAAAACCTCCAGCAGCGCGTCGATGTCCGCGACGATGTCCGCGCAGGCTTGTCGCGTCCAAAGCCGCATGTCCGTTGCAACCTGGTCGTTTCGGCTTCGGCCGGTGTGAAGCCGGCCGCCGGCGTCGCCGATCGCGGTCGTCAGCGCGGCCTCGATGTTCATGTGGACGTCTTCTTTGCTTTCGTCCCAGTCGAACTCACCTCGTTCAATCGAGGCCCGGATTCTTTCGAGGCCATCGACGATTTTGTCGGCGTCTTGCTTGGACAAGATGTTCTGGTCGGCGAGCATGCGGACGTGCGCAATGGAGCCGTCGATGTCCTGGGGCCAAAGCCGGACGTCGACATCCACGCTGGCGCTGAAGCTCGCTGCAATGGCGTCCAGCTCTTTCTCGAACCGTCCGCCCCATGCCTTGTCACTCATCGATCGTTCTCCGCTATTGCTGCACCGGCACCCGCAGGTCTACACGGCGAAGCAGGCGGGAGCCAGCCCGAAGCGTCCAGGCCTCGGTCAATACGGCACCCAGCGCGGCGATGACGGGGGTCATCCAACCGAAAGCGACACCGAGCACGACCAGAAGGGTGGCCAAGACACAGGCGCCGATGCTCCTCCACGTCGCCCGCCGTGACGCCCGCGCGATCCACAGTGCTCCGGCGGCATCGCGAACGTCGTGGCTGGCAACGACCACGCCCCTGTCCTCCAGGGCAGAGCCGACGAGCCGCAGCGAGACCGGAACGTCGGCAGCGGCCAGCACCGGATCGTCTTCTCCGCCCCGACCGATCGTCGCGGTCACGCCGCCCGTCTCGCGGAGCGCCCGAACCTCTGCCACGCGCTCATGAGGCAGAAGCGGAGCCTTGACGCGCGGCGAGCCTAGATGTGCCGCGATGCGCTCCACGGTGCGGCGGTCGTCGCCAGAGAGGATGACGACCTCGCACGGCAGGTCTTCGATCCGTTGCACCGCATCGCGCGCGCCGACGTGCATGGCGTCGAGCACCGCGACCAGCGCTTCGAGCCGGCCGTCGATCGCGATGAAGATTGGGGTCAAGCCTTCGTTCTCGATGTGTTCGGCGTCGCTGTCCGCCGTGGCGACGCTGATGCCTTCGTCGAGGAGAAGCTGGCGGCGGCCGACGACGACCGGGACCCCATGAGAGGTCACCGCGGTGACGCCCAGTCCTGCGCGGACGCGCTGCTTGCGCACGGTGGCCGAGGCGCTTCCGTGCTCCTCTGCGTAGCGTCGAATCGCGCCGGCAATCGGGTGATCTTCGGCGGCCCGCTCAGCGGCCGCCGCAAGCCCGAGCACGAGCGAAAGCTCTGTCTCGCCGAGCGAATGTGCCTGCTGAACGACCGGCTCGCCCGCGGTGAGGGAACCTCGAAGGAGAATGGCGGTCGTGCTTGCGCGCCCGGCATCGCGGAGGGCGCGCGAGCTTCCAAAAAACATGCCGCGTCGGGCTGAAGCAAGCGCGCCGGCGTCCAGGGGCACGTCAAGCGACGCCAGTAGAGCAAGCGTCGGGAGCCCAAGAAGAAAGGTCGCGGCCCCGGCCGGTCCCGCCCAGATCAACACCGCGATGCTCGACGGCGCCAACAGCAGCCAGCTCCAGTGGGCGACCGCAAAGCGCAAACGCGACGGCGCGGAGAGCTCTTGCTGCGTGCGTCTGCCGAGCTCGACCGCGCGGACGATGCCGCACTCTTGACCCGTGCGGCGAACTCGGACCGTGACGGCGCCCTCGAGAACACGCGTGCCCGCCAGAATGAAGTCACCTTCGGCGTAGACCCGCGAGCGCGCCGCGTTTGGGAAGCGCAGGGCGAGCCCTGAGCCCTCTTCGATCAACCCATCGGCTGGTGCGAGCTCACCCTCCAGCACGACGACGAGGTCTCCTTGGCACAAGCTGGCCGCGGGCACTTCCTCGTACGCGGAGGTCTCGCCGCTGGGGACTCGCGCGCTGCGAGGTAAAGTTTCGCGGAGTGACTCCGCAGCGTTTCGCAACGGCGCGGAGAATGATGCGTGGACCCAGCTCCGGATCGAAACCACGGCGGCTGCGACGCTCGCGCCGACGAGTGACCAGCGTTGTGTCTCCGCGTCTGTGGCCATCAGCGCGGCGACGGCAGCGAGGACGAGGCCGAGCGGCGCGACGACGGTGAGCGAGCGGGTGGCCTGGATGTTGGTGAGCGGGATGCGCGCGTTCACCGCGGCGCAGAGCACGACCGGGAACGCCCCCAGCCATACGCGCTCGCGGCCCGGGGTCAGGAGGACTAGCGAAAGGGTCAGCAGAGCAAGGCCGGTCGCTAGAATCGGATCATACTGCCCCCCGCGGCTGGCTTCGCCGTCGGTTCCGGTCGCATCGTCCCGCGTTACGGTCGCTTTTCGCACGAGATCCGGAATGGACGGGCGCTCGACGCGGGCACGTTCGGAAGGCCGGCCTGCTGGTGCGTCGAACGCTCGATCGCCCAACTGGAAGCGCACCTGGCACGCCTCGTTACAAAGGAAGCGGGCTCCGTCCTGCAGCCAAACCACGCGACGAGCGCGAAGCGGGTCCACCGCCCGCCCGCAGGCGGGGCAAGGCTGGGACGGAAGCTGCGGCCGTACCGGTTGCATCTATCGGGGCTCCTACGAGGAATCGACATTGGGTCAAGGACGCGGTAAGGGAGCGCCCGGAGGCAAGATGACGACGCGTGTAGAAACCGACTCGATGGGCCCGATCGAGGTGCCTGCGGACAAATACTACGGTGCGCAGACGATGAGGTCGCGCATGAACTTCCGAATCGGCACCGAGCGGATGCCAATCGAAGTGGTTCGCGCATTTGGAATCCTCAAGAAGGCTGCCGCCCTGACCAATCGCGACCTCGACAATCTGGATGAGGACGTGTGCGATTTGATCGTGCGGGCCGCCGACGAGGTCATCGAAGGGAAGCTCGACGCGCACTTTCCGCTAGTCGTTTGGCAGACCGGCTCTGGAACGCAGTCCAACATGAACGTCAACGAGGTCATCTCGAACCGTGCGATCGAGCTTGCGGGCGGCGAAATGGGCAGCAAAAAGCCAGTGCACCCCAACGATCACGTCAATCGATCGCAGTCGTCCAACGACACCTTTCCCACCGCCATGCACATCGCAGCGGTCCTCGCGGTCGAAGGGATGATCCCCAAGGTCCGGCTGCTTCGCGACACGCTCGACGGCAAGGCCAAGGCGTTTGCCCACATCGTGAAAATCGGCCGGACCCACCTCCAAGACGCCACCCCGCTCACGCTCGGGCAGGAGATCAGCGGCTGGGTCTCTCAGATCGACCACGGCCTGGCGGCGATCGAGGCCACGATGCCTCAGCTTCGTGAGCTAGCGCTTGGAGGGACGGCAGTCGGGACCGGTCTGAACACGCACCCGAGGTATGCCGACGAGGTAGCGGCCAAAATCGCCGAGCTCAGCGAGACGGCGTTCGTCTCCGCGCCCAACAAGTTTGCAGCGCTTGCCGCGCACGACGCGTTCGTCGGCACCAGCGGCGCGCTCAAGCAGCTCGCAGTGGCGCTGATGAAAATCGCGAACGACGTGCGCTGGCTTTCCTCGGGACCGCGGTCGGGCATCGGCGAGATTCGAATTCCGGAGAACGAGCCTGGAAGCTCGATCATGCCGGGCAAGGTCAACCCGACACAGTGCGAAGCGATGACGATGGTCTGCACCCAAGTCATGGGCAACGACGCGACCATTGGAATCGCAGGGTCGCAGGGCAACTTCGAGCTCAACGTGTACAAGCCCGTCATGGCCTACAACCTGCTCCAGTCGATTCGGCTGCTCGGTGATGTCTCTCAGAGCTTCAACGACCACTCCGCCGTGGGCATCGAGCCGAATCTCGAGACGATCGACGACAAGCTTCGCCGTTCGTTGATGCTGGTGACGGCTTTGAATCCGCTCGTCGGCTACGACAACGCCGCCAAGGTCGCGAAGCACGCTTACAAGAACAACACGACCCTCCGAGAGGCTGTGATCGAGCTCGGGCTGCTCACCGGCGAGCAGTTCGACGAAGCGGTTCAGCCCGAGGACATGGTAGGTCCCCTCAAGGTATGAGCGTCGAGATCAAACAGCATCAGCCCGGCCAAGACCTGAAGGACTTCATTCAAGTCGCGTTCGACGTGTACGCGGACGACCCCGCCTGGGTGCCGCCGCTGAACATGGAAATCACCGACCGGCTGACGCCCGAGAAGAACCCCTTCTTCGAGCACGCGGAAGTCGCGCTCTTCACCGCGTGGAAAGACGGGAAGGCGGTTGGTCGGATTTCGGCGCAAATCGATCACGAGCATCTGCGGATCCACAAGGACAATGCGGGCTTCTTCGGCTTCTTCGACACGGTCAACGACCAGAAGGTGGCGTCGGCTCTGGTCGCTGCCGCCGAGCAGTGGCTCGCGAGCCGCGGGATGACTCTGATGCGCGGTCCGTTTTCGCTTTCGATCAACGAGGAGACGGGGATGCTCGTCGAAGGCTTTGATTCGCCTCCGACGATCATGTCGCCGCACCACCGATCGTATCAAGGGGCGCTTGCCGAAGGGGCGGGTCTTCAGAAGGCGAAGGACTGCTACGGCTGGAAGCACCAAGTGCTGCCTGCGCCTCCGCGCGCTCAAAGAGCCTGGGAAGCCATCACCAGCCTGCCGGAGGTTCGATTCCGCTCGGTGCGCCCGCGCAAGCTCAAGAAGGAAGTGCACGACATCCTCGACGTCTTCAACGACGCCTGGCAGCACAACTGGGGGTTCGTGCCTGCGACGGACGCCGAAGCGAAGAAGATGGCTGCCGATCTGCAGCTCATCCTCGACAAAGAGCTCTCCTTCTTCGCCGAGATCGACGGGCAGCCGGTTGCGATTTGCATCTGTCTGCCGAACCTCAACGAAGCGATTTCCGATTTCCGAGGGAAGCTGGGCCCGATCACCATTCCAAAGCTGATCTGGCGATTGAAGATACGGCACCCGAAGTCTGCGCGCCTCATGTTGCTCGGCATCCGGACCGAGCTCCGCGGCAAGAAGCGCTACGCGCCGCTGGCGATGGCCGTGATCGCCGAGCTGGTGCGGCGCGGCCTCAAGCAAGGCTACGAATGGGCCGAGCTCGGTTGGACGCTCGAAGACAACCGGCTCATCAACGCCGCCATTCGCAGCATGGGTTCGACGATTTACAAGCGCTATCGCATCTTCGAAAAGCCGATCGGCGCTTAGCGACGGATTTCGAGTTGCTCGCCGTCAGTGGCGATGATCACGCCGCCGCGCAGATCGGTTCGAAACACCGATGCGCCTGCCTCACGTAACCGCGCAATCACCGAAGGGCTCGGATGGCCATAGCGATTGCCTGCGCCGCAGCTGATCACCGCGAAGGAGGGACGGACCGCCGCGACGAGGACAGGCGAGGTCGACGTTTGGGACCCATGGTGGCCGACTTGCAGGACGTCCGCGGGTTGCAGGCGCCCGGACCGGACGAGCGCGCGCTCTGATTCGTGCTCCAGGTCGCCGGTGAACAAGAAGGAGCGTCGTCCGTAGGCGAGTCGGAGCGCGATCGAGTTGTCGTTGAGGCCTAGTGCTGGGTCGTAGCGGGGGCAGGGCCACAGGACCTCGAGCTCCGCGCCTCCAAAATGCCGGGTGCCGTCGCAGAGCTCGGGCGTGAATCGAAGCCTGCTGCCCTGCGCCATAGCCGACGAGAGAAGCTCTGCCATGGCGCCGTCGCGCTCTTCGGTGACGAGCTGCCCGTTGAGCCAAATCTCGCCGATCTCGATTTCGCCGATTAAGTCGCGCAGGCCGCCGTAGTGATCGGGGTGCCCGTGCGTAATCACAAGCAGGTCGATTCGTACACGGCGGCGGGCGTCGAGGAGGGCACGAAGCTCTCGCGCCGCCGGATGACGTCCGCCTTGACCCGTGTCGACGAGCGCGAGCTGTCCATCGGGAAGATCGATGAGCGTTGCGTCACCTTGGCCCACGTCGACGTAGGAGACGCGAAGCAAGTCTCGCGGCTGCTCGCGCGCGATGAGCAGCTGGTCTGTCGCGAGCCAGAGGAGGGCCGCCGAAGCGAGAACGGCGATGCGCTGTTGCCAGGTTCGGCTGAGCAAGAGAAGCAGGCAGGCCACGACGATGAGCAGGCCTTGCGCAACGTCGGGCGGCGGCAGACGTCGCGTGAGCGTCAGCGGGACGAACGCGTCGCAGATCGAGAGCAGGATGTGGACGGCGACGGTCAGCGCCGTTCCCACGAGATCGGCGACCGCGGGCATCGACGCGGTCAGGGCAAACAGATGCGCCAACGGAATCACGACCAGGCTTCCGAAAGGAAGAACCACGATGTTCGTGAGCCACCCGATCAGCGGCACGCCGCCGAACCACCACCAAACCATTGGTGTCGTGGCGACCAAGGTTCGCGCGCTGATGATCGCGGAGGAGCGAAGTCGGCGCCAGCGCGTGCCGGGGGAGATGCGCGGTGCACTGAGAATGGACGCTGTGGCGACGATCGAAAGAAGAAACGCCGGCCGCAGGGCCATGCCTGGATCAGGCGCGGAAAGCAGCAGCGCCGCGCCGGCTGTGACGGCGGTCGCCGATGGTCGACGATCGAGGACCACGAGACACCAAGCGAGTGCGGCAGTGATTGCCGCACGCCACGCGCTCGGCGACCCGCCCGCAAAAAGTGCATGCAACAAGGTCAGCGGGATGCCAACCGCCGCCGCCAGCCGTCGTGGGTCGAAACCAAGCGCGAGACCGCGGAGCAGCCAGTGCATCGAACGAACGAGGGTGCCGCTGACCAGGGCGATGTGGAGCCCGGACACGGCAAAGAGGTGGGCCAGCCCCACGGCGGCAATCTTCTTGCGCTGCTCGTAGCCAAGCGCGGCGCCATCGCCGAGAACCAGAGCGCGGGCCACGCCTGCCACTTCGGGTGCCAATCCGTCGTCCATCCCTGCGCGAACGACGGCCCGGGCCCGATCGATGCGAGCCTCCCATCGAGGAACGGCGACGACCGCGAGTGCGGCTGGATCGACCCAACGTGCCCAGCAACCCCCGCGGCGTGGGGGAGAGAGGCGCGGATGGGGCGAAGGGTTGCGGAGCTCAGTGCGGGGGCGGAGCTCTGCCTCGACGACGACTGTGCTTTTGAGCGGGGGCGGCGCCGCCCCGACGACCTGAGCCGTCAATCGCAGACCGCGGGGCACGGCTTGTCCCGAGTCCAGGAGGCGACCCTGCAGGACCCGCATCCGAATTCGGTCGCCCTCCGATCCGTGCCGCACCGATTCGACCCGGGCGCTCAGCCGTGCTTCGCCTCGCGCCAAACAGGGCGGTGGCCGCGAGGGCGCAACCCCCAACCCACAACAGAATGCGAGCACCGCAAGCGGCCCCGCCCAGAGCCGGGCGCCGAGCTGCCCACCATGGGCGGCGATGAGGAGCGAGCCCGCGAGGCCCCAGCCGACGAAGAGCGGACCCCAGCTGGGCTGCCATTGCGCCCCCAGGAACAAGCCGCCCAGCCATCCGGTTGCGATCCAAGCAAGCACAGCGGTTCGTCCAGCAAGCTACGTGCCGAGCGCGAACGGGGCGGAACAGGAAGGAAAATCCCACGTCGGCTGGCGGCCGTCGGCGGCGGTGTGGCGGCCCGGCGGCGCCGCGCTCAGCGACATCCTGTCGCGGTCCGTTGCGCTCCCATCTGCGCTTGCTAAAGCCCACGGCGGGACGCGGTACGCGTCAGAAGGGACTCCAATGACGACCAAGTGGGTATACACGCTGGACGAGATCGATCAGGCCGAAGCGGCGGTGGACGGGGACTGGGATCGCGTGCGCGGCCTGCTCGGCGGCAAGGGTGCGAACCTCGGCGAGATGAACCGACTCGGTGTGCCGGTGCCTCCGGGATTCACGCTCACGACCGAGGCCTGCAATGCCTATCTCGCTGGGGCACGGAAGCTTCCAGAAGGACTCTGGGACCAGACCTTGTCTGCGCTCCGAACCATGGAGCAGAAGACCGGGAAGCGTTTTGGAGATCCGGCGAACCCGCTGCTGGTGTCGTGCCGCTCCGGCGCAAAGTTTTCGATGCCCGGCATGATGGACACCGTCCTCGACATCGGCCTCAACGACGAAGTCACCGAGGGGATGATCAAACTGACTGGCAACGAGCGCTTTGCGTACGATTCCTACCGGCGACTGATTCAAATGTACGGCACCGTCGTCCTCGGCGTGCGCGACGAGCCGTTTGAAGACGTGCTCGCGCACCACCGAGAAAAACGCGGCGTGACCAGCGACGCGGATCTGGACGGGGAAGACTTTCGTGCGATCGTGGGCGAGTTCAAAGAGATCGTGCGACGTCACGCGCGCATCAACTTTCCGTCGAGCGCAGAAGAGCAGCTTCGAATGGCGATCCTGGCCGTCTTCGACAGTTGGAACGGGAAGCGCGCGCGCGACTACCGGGAAGCCGCCAACATCGCGCACGACCTCGGGACCGGCGTCAACGTCATCACGATGGTGTACGGGAACCTCGGTGAAGGGTCGGCGACCGGCGTCGCCATGTCGCGAAACGCCACTACCGGGGAGAACGTGCTCGAAGGCGATTATCTCACCGACGCGCAGGGCGAGGACGTGGTTGCAGGGACGCGGCCGACCAAGCCGCTCGAGCAGCTCGAGGCCGAGATGCCTAAGGTCTACGGGGAATTCGAGCAGATTGCGCGGCGGCTAGAGCGTCACTACCGCGATATGCAGGACATGGAGTTCACCGTGGAGCGCGGCAAGCTGTGGATCCTCCAGACCCGCAACGGCAAGCGTACCGCACAGGCGGCCGTGCGTATCGCGGTCGAGCTCGCCAACGAAGAGCTGATCAGCCGCGAAGAAGCCGTGCTGCGGGTTGCGCCGGAGCAGATCGAGTTCTTTCTCCATCCACAGTTCTCGGCGGCAGCCAAGGCGGGCAGCCCGGTGATCGCCAAGGGCTTGAACGTGTCGCCCGGTGCGGCGACCGGCGTGGTCGCGTTTGATCCCGACCTCGCGGAGCGTTGGGCCAAGGAGAACAAGCGTGCTGTCCTGTTGGTCCGGCCCGAGACCAAACCCGACGACGTGCACGGGATGCTTGCGGCCGAGGGGATTCTGACATCGAGCGGCGGGCGAACCAGCCATGCTGCCCTCGTCGCACGGCAGTTCGGAAAGCCGGCGGTGGTGGGCGCTTCGGCGCTGAGCATCGATCTCGGAAAGCGCGTCATGAACGTTGGTCACCACGAGGTCCGTGAAGGCGACTGGATTTCGATCGACGGGACGACCGGCGAGGTCTTCCTCGGCCAGCTTGAAACCGTCATCCCCGACATGGACGACGAATGGCTTTCCCGCCTCATGGGCTGGGCCGACGAGTTCCGCCGGCTTGGGGTTCGTGCCAACGCCGACTACCCGGAAGACGCGGAGCGCGCCCGGAAGTATGGCGCCGAGGGCATCGGCCTGTGCCGCACCGAGCACATGTTCTTCCAGCCGGAGCGGCTGCCGACCGTCCAGTGGATGATCACGACCCGTTCGCCCGGCGAGCGTCGCGAGGCGGTCGATGCCCTCCTTCCTTTCCAGCGGGAAGACTTCGCCGGCTTGTTCAGGGCGATGGACGGGCTTCCCGTCATCATTCGGCTCATCGACCCGCCCCTCCACGAGTTCCTTCCGGGCTTCGAAGAGCTATCCCGCGAGCTGACCGACCATCAGATTCGAATCACCAACGCCAGCAGCCTCGAAGAAGTCGAAGAAATC